>NZ_JAALDT010000362.1:0-1580 GCF_014144995.1 Dietzia sp. DQ11-71
CTGGGGGTGGGGCGGTTCCGCGTCGGCTTCTGGGTGTGCGGCCGCCTCGAGGTCCGCGATGGCCGGGTGTGCGGTTGGCAGGACTACTTCTCCAAGGCCGACATGGCCAAGGGCGCGGTGCGCGGACTCGTCGAAATGGTCACTGGTCGGGGTCGCTGACCTCGTCGTCGTCGTCCTCCCCCATCGACCGTGTCGGACCCGCCGCCTAGTCTCTAGGCCATGAGCATCGACCACTCCGCCGCCCGTGAGCGGCTCGCCGCCCTGCCCGCCGAGACCCGCATCGCGGTGGTGACGGGGGCGTCGTCGGGGATCGGTGAGGCGTCCGCGCGCGAGCTGGCCGGCCTCGGGTTCCACGTGGTCGTCGGGGCGCGGCGGGTCGACCGGCTGGAGGCGCTCGCGGCGGACATCGGCGGCACCGCCCTGCCCCTCGACGTCACCGACGCCGACTCGTGCGAGGCGTTCTGCGCGGCCATCCCCCGGCTGAACGTGCTGGTCAACAATGCGGGCGGCGCCAAGGGCACGACCAGTGTGATGGACGCCGACGAGGACCAGTGGCGCTGGATGTGGGAGACCAACGTCATCGGCACGCTGCGCATGGTCCGCGGTCTCATGCCGGTGCTGGTGGATACGGGCGACGGGCTGGTCATCACCATCACCTCGATCGCGGCCCTCGAATCGTACGACAACGGCTCCGGTTACACCTCGGCCAAGCACGCTCAAGCGGTCCTGCACCGGACGTTGCGCGGGGAGCACCTGGGCCAGCCGGTGCGGTTCACCGAGATCGCGCCCGGCATGGTCGAGACCGAGTTCTCCCGCGTGAGGTTCGACGGCGACGACGACAAGGCGGCCGCCGTCTACCGTGGGCTCACCCCGATGGTGGCCGAGGACGTGGCGGAGATCGTCGGGTTCGTGGCGAGCCGGCCCTCGCACGTCAACCTGGACCAGATCGTGGTGAAGCCGCGGGACCAGCACTCCGCGATGCGCGCCCACCGGGGCTGATGTGCGGTAGGTGAGGCTGGCCATGGTGTACCCAGGTTAGGCTTACTGACCTGGTGAAACGTCGCCGGCGAACATAGGCTGGCCCCCTACCGAAAGGGGCCTCCTCCATGGCCAGGAACAAGAACTCATTCGTCGAACTCCTCTCCGCTCAGGTCGGTCACGAGTTCGCCGCCAGTCAGCAGTACATCGCGATCGCCGTGTGGGCGGACGCGCAGGACCTACCGCAGTTGGCGTCGCGCTTCTACTCGCACAGCCTGGGTGAGCGGAACCACGCGATGATGATGGTCCAGTACATGCTCGACCGGGAGATCGCCGTGACGATCCCGGCCGTGCCCGCGCCGGAGGCCCAGTTCCGCGGTCCCGCCGATGCGCTGCGCGCCGCACTGGAGCAGGAGAAGCAGGTCACCCGGCAGATCGAGGCGATGTTCCAGGCCGCCCGCGCCGAATCCGACCCGCTCGGCGAGCAGTTCATGCTGTGGTTCCTCCGCGAGCAGGTCGAGGAGGTCGCCAACATGAACACCCTGGTGACCATCGCCGAGCGCGCCGCCGACGACTGGTTCCGCATCGAGGAGTACCTGGCC
>NZ_JAALDT010000363.1:0-12787 GCF_014144995.1 Dietzia sp. DQ11-71
AATCGGCGTAGAGGCCGTACTGGGCGACCCCGTCGGTGTTGAGGTCGTACTCGCGGTCACCGAACCGCCACCGGTCCATCACCACGCCGCTGGGCGCGGTGAACGGGTACACGAGCGGGTCGCTCGCCGCGCTCGGCCGGGGCTCGGCGAGGGCGGCCAGGCCGTTGACGTCGGAGCCGAAGCCGTAGCCGGTGAACGGCCGGGCGGCGCCGGCGGTGTTCGTGCGCCACTGCTCGAGGAAGCCGGTCTCGAAGTTCTCGGTGGCCTCGGCGGGCCAGGCGAACGCGGCCACGAACCCGCCCTGCTCGTGGACCCGGCGAGTGTTGCCCTGCGTGGCCCAGGCGTGGTCCACGACCAGGCCTGTGTACCCAGCCTCAGCGGCGATGTCGAGGGTGCGGTGGGCGGTCTTGACGCCCATGTGGTCGATGTTGATCACCATGCCGCGGGCCATCATCCCGCGGATCGCGTGCTCGCCCAGCGGCGTCAGCCCGCGCACGTTGCACAGCGGGGCCTCGGGGTAGACGGGCAGTGCCGCGCCCGCCGGGGCGTCCGAGGAGGCCACCGTCAGGCCGTCGGCGACGGGCGTGGAGGCCAGGGGTTGGGCGTGGTCGGCGTCGGGACCGGTGCACGGCTCGGTCTCCCAGAACCGCTGGGTGCCCAGTTTGTTGCCGATGTTGACCGCGAGGCCGGCCAGTTCCTCGTCCATGCGGGCGCCACCGAGGGCGTTGTCGAACTTGTGCACCGGGAACACGGTCGACACGCCCCACGAGGCGAACTCGTCGAGCCCCCGGTCGATGTCCTCGGTCGTGCACATCGGCACGTCGTCGACCACCCGGCACCCGAACGGCTCGGATGCCTCGACGCCGAGCGTGACCGCGAGTTTCCCGTCCGCGGCGATCGCGCGGACGTCCTCCGGCGAGTGGGCGATCCGGAACCAGCCCCGCCCGGGACCGCCGTGCTCGGCGTCGATGTGGGCCTCCATCCGCTCGAGGTAGTCCACCTGCCGGCGCAGCTGCTCCATTTCGTCGCACGGGGAGCGCGCGGGCACCCCGATCCCGGCCAGGGCCTCGCAGAGCACACGGTTCGCTACGAGGTGGTTGTTGAGTACCCGGAGCCCACCGCGCCACGCCCGCTCTATACCGGTGTAGTAGGCCTGTTCGTGCAGTTGTGAGTCGTGCGACGGCCACTGCGCGAAGGTGGGGAAGCCCTGGGTCCCGCCGGGCAGGGCGGTGCCCCCGAGCACCGATTCGAGCAACGCGAAGTGCCCGGTGCCCGAGTGGCTCGGACAGTCCGCCAGCGCCTCGCCGAGGCCGCCGGGGGAGAACGGCTCGCCGCAGCGCAGGGCGCCGCCGAATGCCTGCGACGCCGCGAGGTGCGCGTGGGCGTCGACCATGCCGCTGATGGGGGAGCCGCCGGCTGGGGTCGCCGCCCGGGACGGTGCGGCGTTCAGGGGGGCGAGTAGGGCGACGACGACGAGGAGTGCCATCGCGGCCCACGCACAGCCTCCGGGATGTGCGGACCTCGTTGTCGTCGTCCCTTGTGCCACCATGGCGTGACACTAATCCCACTCCTCGGGCAGGGGAGGGCGTTTCGCCCGGCCGGCGGGGCGACCGGCCAGCTGGGCAGGGCTCGCGTCAGAGCTGGCGCGCCACCTCCGAGGCGACCAGGTCGAGGTGGTCCAGGTCGGACATGTCGAGCACCTGCAGGTAGATGCGCCGGGCACCGATCGCCGCGTACCGGCCGATCGTGTCCACGACCTCGTCCGGGGTCCCGGCGGCGCCGTTGGCCCGCAGTTCGTCGACCTCGCGGTTGATGGCGTCCGCCCGCCGGGCGACCTGCGCCTCGTCGCGCCCGCAGCACAGGACGAGCGCCGCCGAGCGGATGATCTCCTCGGGGGCGCGGCCGCGCGCGGCGCAGGCCTCGTCGACCCGTCGGTACTGCGTCGCCACGGTGTCGAGGTCGGCGAACGGCACGTTGAACTCGTCGGCGAACCGGGCGGCCAGCGCCGGGGTCCGCTTCTTGCCGTGACCGCCGACGATCACCGGCGGGCGCTGCTGCACGGGCTTGGGCAGGCCGGGGGAGTCCAGCATCTCCATGCACTTCCCGCGGACGGAGACCGTCTCGCCGGCGGGCGTGGACCAGAAGGTCTCCAGCGCCCCGAGGGTGTCCTCCAGCAGGTCGAACCGCTCGCCCAGCGGCGGGAAGGGGATTCCGTAGGCGGTGTGCTCGTCGGCGTACCAGCCGGCGCCGAGTCCCACGTCGAGGCGGCCGCCGGACATCTCGTCGACCTGGGCCATCGAGATCGCCAGCGGGCCAGGGTGGCGGAACGTCACCGAGGTGAGCAGGGTGCCGAGCCGGATGGTCGAGGTCTCGCGGGCCAGGGCGGCGAGGGTCAGCCACGCGTCGGTGGGGCCGGGCAGTCCGCTGATGTCGCCCATCTTGAGGTAGTGGTCCGACCGGAAGAAGGCCTCGTAGCCGAGGTCCTCCGCCGCGCGGGCGACGGCGAGCTGATCGGCGTACGTCGCGCCCTGCTGGGGCTCGACGAAGACGCGGAGGCTGACCGAGGGGTCGGCTCCGGGAGAGGGCGTGGCTGCGGTGGCTGCGGGATCTGCTGGCATGACTCCCAGGATGCCCGTCCGGCGGGCGGGCGGGCTAGTTGGTGTCGGCGACCAGCGGCTCGATGGTGAGGTGTTCCATCTCCTTGGTGATGTACTGCAGCCGCCACTTGTCACCGAACAGGGCCAGCAGTTCGCCGTCGGTGCGCTGGAAGACCTCGACTCCGCGCTGGCGGCCGAGTTCGCCGGCCGACTCTGCGTCGGTGCGGCGGGCGATCGTGTACGGCAGGTTGTCCACCACGACCTCGACGTTGAACTCGGCCTTCATCCGGGCCGTGACCACCTCGAACTGCATGGGGCCGACCGCGGCCATGACCGGGTTGGCGTCGCCGCGGGTGTCGTTGCGCAGGATCTGCACGACGCCCTCGGCGGCCAGCTGGTCGATGGCCTTGCGGAACTGCTTGTACTTGCCCAGCGACTGGGCGCGGACCACCGCGAAGTGCTCGGGGGCGAACTGCGGGATCGGCGGGAACTGCACCTTCCTACCGCTGTAGAGGGTGTCGCCGGGGGCGAGGGCCGTGGCGTTGACCAGGCCCACCACGTCGCCGGGGTAGGCGGTCTCCACGGTGGTGCGGTCGCGGCCGAACACCGTCAGCGCGTACTTGGTGGTGAACGGCTTGCCCGTCTGGGCGTGCTGGACCACCATGCCGCGCTCGAACTCGCCGGAGACCACGCGCATGAACGCCAGGCGGTCGCGGTGCGCGGCGTCCATGCCGGCCTGGACCTTGAACACCATGGCGGAGAAGGGCTCCGAGGTCTTGCGGGGCTCGCCCGAGACGGTCGGCCACTCGCGCGGTGCCGGGGCCAGCTCGACGAGCGCGTCGAGGATCTGGTGGACACCGAAGTTGAGCATCGCCGAGGCGAAGATCACCGGGCTGGTCTCACCGGCCAGGTATAGCTCCTGGTCGTGGTCCTGGCCCATCGCCGAGAGCAGCTCGGACTCCTCGACCGCGGTCTCCCACACGTCGCCCTCACGCTCGGCGGCGGTGTCCGGGTCGTAGTGCTCCTCGGGGGCGATCGTCGACCCGCCGGCGGTGCGGGTGAAGTGCACGTACTCCTCGGGGGCGCCGTCGTCGCCGCGCCGCAGCAGGCCGCGGTAGTCGCCGGCGATGCCCACGGGCATGAACAGAGGGGTGGGCACGAGGCCGATCTGCTCGGTGATCTCGTCGAGCAGTTCGAGCGGCGCCCGGCCGGGCCGGTCCCACTTGTTGATCACCGTGATGATCGGCAGACCGTTGTGCTTGCACACCTGGAAGAGCTTGAGGGTCTGCGGCTCGAGACCCTTGGCGGCGTCGATGAGCATGACCGCCGCGTCGACCGCGGTGAGGACGCGGTAGGTGTCTTCGGAGAAGTCGGCGTGGCCGGGGGTGTCGACCAGGTTGATGACGTACGGGTCGTCGCCCGGGTTCGAGCCCTCCGGTGCGTAGGTGAACTGCAGCGCGGTGGAGCTGACGGAGATGCCGCGGGCCTTCTCCATCTCCATCCAGTCCGACACGGTGGACCGGCGGCCCGACTTGCCGTGGACGGCGCCGGCCTCGGTGATCACCCGCGCGTGCAGCGCGAGCGCCTCCGTGAGCGTGGACTTGCCGGCGTCCGGGTGGGCGATCACGGCGAACGTCCTGCGGCGCGCGACTTCGGACGTGACGTCCCCGGCGGCGTCCGCACCCGTGGCGTGCCCGCCCGTTCCGGTGTCCTCGGCGGTCTCGGTCACGCGCACTCCTTCTGGCAGTCGACGGCCCTCGTCGTCGTCACCCAGCGTACGTCCGCCCACGGGTGAGCACACAATCCGGCGGTGCGACCCACGAGGTCGGTGTGGCGCGTGAAACGCGAGGTCAGGCGCGGCGCCTGCGCGGATCGAGCGCGCCAGTCGATAGCTTTCGTAACGAGTGAGCGTGCCCCGACCGATGAACCGTGAACGACGCTACGCGCGGCCGGGTGTCGTACCCGGTCGCTACGGTGCGCACGAGCCGCGTCGGACGACGCGCAGAGGCGGGGACTGGAATGGGCGAGGGCAGTGACCGGCACGAGCTGGAGGAGCGCAGGGCCGCGCTCCGGCGGCTGCTGCCCGTGGTCGAGCGGTTGCGCGGGCTGGACGGCGTGACGTGGGCGGGCGGCCAGCGGCACCGCAACGGCGTGTACCTGGTGCGGTACCCGACCTACGACGAGGACACCCTGGCCGTGATGGAGGCGTTCGGCGGGGGCGTGCTCACCCGGCACGGGTACCTCGACGAGTTGGAGCGGCGCGGGTTGTCGGACGGCTCGCTCACCGACCTCACCGGGCTGGCCGAGCGGTCGGACGAGGACCTGACCCGCGCGCTGCTCACCTGGGTGGTCCGGTCCGAGCGGTTCGTCGACGGTGCGATCGCGGAGTCGCTGACGGAGGGATCGCTCGTGGCGCTTCTCGATCGGCTGCGGGAGCTCTATGAACTGTGACGTTGCTGAACTGTGATGTCCACGCCGGGCGCCGCGGGTCAGGGCCGGTCGCGCAGGGCGGCGAGGTAGCGGCGGGTGATCCGCTCCTGTTCGAGTCGGGCGATGGGTGCACCCAGCCGGGCGAGCAGGGTGGCGTGCGCGGATTCATCGGTGAGGGTGAGGGCGACGGCGTCGGTGACGGAATCGTGCCGGACGAGGAACGTCTCCCATCCGCGCTCGGGATGGCCGGGTAGGGCGCGGTAGGTGAACCCCCGCGCGTCGGGGCGGTCAACGACCTCCGTGACCTCGCAGGGCGCGGCCAGTCGCAGCCACGCCCCGGGGCCTGATCGCGGCCGGAGGATGACGGTGCGGCCGGGGGTGGCGGGCCCGGTGGCGACGACGACGAGGCCCGCCCGCCGGTGCAGGTCCCAGCTGACGAGTGCTGCACTCGCGCGGCGGAAGAGATCGGCACCGGAGCCCAGGTGGGCCTCGCGCTCGAACCGCCGGGAGCGCGTCACGCGGAGTGGACCTGGTTCTGGGCCGTCTCCAGCCCGTGCTTGAGGAGGAGTTCCACGGCGTCGGCGGCGTCCTGGATGAGGAACGGCACATCGGGTTGCTCGAGCTTGGAGAAGCGCTTGAGTACGAAGTCAGCCACCGCCATGCGGCCCGGCGGACGGCCGACCCCGGCGCGGACGCGGATGTAGTCGCGGGTGCCGAGGGAGCCGGACAGCGAGCGCAGGCCGTTGTGGCCGCCCTCGCCGCCGCCGCGCTTGAGGCGGACCTGTCCGAAGTCGATGTCGATCTCGTCGTGGATCACGATGATGTCGGTGGGCGTGACCGAGAAGTACTTGGCGACCGCGGCGACAGGCCCGCCCGAGAGGTTCATGTAGCTGCGGGGGCGGGCCAGGACCACGGGCTTGTCGGCGAGCCGGGTCTGGGCGATCTCGCAGTTCGTCCGCTTGTGGGTGGAGAAGCTCGCCGGCATCGGCAGGGCGCGGGACGCCAACTCCTGCAGGACGTCCCAGCCGATGTTGTGGCGGGTGCCCTCGTAGTCGGGTCCGGGGTTGGCCAGACCCACTATGAGCGTGGGGCCGGACGTGGAAGCGGTAGTCACGGGGCCATGATCCCAGACGGCGTCGGCCCGCCCGGGCGCACCTTTCCGATCAGTTCCGCAGCTCGGTGCGGGCGGTGTCGAGGACGGCGGCGGTGAGGGCGTCGAGGTCGGGTGACTGCAGTTTCCAGTGCTGCCAGAACAGGGGGACGTCGAGGAAATGGTCGGGGGAGACGTCGACGATCTCGCCGGAGACCAGCCACGGGGTGGCGAGGTGCTCGGCGATCAGGCCCCAGCCCAGCCCGGCGACGATCGCCCGGACGTGATCGTGCGAGCTGGGGATGAAGTGCCGCGGTCCGGTGGGTTCCCGGCGGGCCAGGCGGCGATAGTGGTTGTTCTGGTGGCCGTCGCTGCGGTCGAAGTCGACGATGGGCGCCCGGCCGAGCGCGGCGGTGGTCGAGCCGTCACGCAGGTGCCGGGCGACGAACCCGGGGCTCGCGCAGGCCAGGTACCGCATGGACCCCAGGGGCTGCGAGCGGCAACCCTGGACCGGCCGGGACTGGCTGGTCACCGCGGCCATCACCTCGCCGCGCCGCAGCAACTCGCTGGACAGGGACTCGTCCTCGCGGCGGATGTCGAAGACCACCCGGCCGGCCGCGTGGACCTCGGTCATGGCATCGAGGAACCAGGTGGCCAGCGAGTCGGAGTTGCTCGCCACGGCCAAGATCACGTGTTCCTGGGCCGACGCCGGGTCGTCGAGCTCGCCGGCGAGGGATTCCTCGAGGTGGAGCATCTGCCGCGCTGTACGCAGCACGATCTCACCGGAGGCGGTGGCAGAGATCGGGCGGTCGCGACGGACGAGGATCCGCCCCGCCGACTCCTCGAGCGCGCGGACCCGCTGGGACACCGCCGACTGGGTGATGTGCAGGTGGGAGGCGGCGGCCTCGAATGAGCCGAGGTCCACGACGGCGGCGAGGGTGCGGAGGTGATCGAGCTGCAGAGTGTTCATAAGCACAGCTAATGCTAGTGCAGAAAGTGCAGTCGCACTACTGATGAAACCAGGCCTACCGTGAGGTCGTGACCGCTACTTCCACACTTCTCATGGGCGTCGGCATGGGCCTCGGGCTCATCGCCGCCGTCGGCGCGCAGAACGCCTACGTCCTCCAGCGTTCGATCCGTGGCGATGTGGCGATGATCCCCATCGTCGCCTTCTGCGTGGTCTCCGAGGCCGCGCTCATCCTGCTCGGCGTGGCGGGCGTGGGGGTGCTCATCGAATCGGCGCCGGCGGCGATCACGGTCATGAAGTGGATCGGGGTCGTGTTCCTGCTGGCCTACGGGGCGTTCGCCGCGTCCCGCGCGATCCGGCCCGGCGACGGGTTGCAGGTCGACGGCAACGCGCGGGTCCCGTCGACGCTCGGGGCGGTGGCGGCGTGCGCGGCGTTCACCTGGCTCAACCCGCACGCCTACCTCGACTGCGTGGTGTTCCTCGGCACGCTCGCCAACCAACAGGGGGGCAACCTGCGCTGGGTGTTCGCGGCCGGGGCCTTCATCGCGGGCGTGCTGTGGTTCTCGCTCATCGGGTTCGGTGGCAAGGCGTTGCGGGGGCTGTTCGCCAGGCCCGGGGCGTGGCGGGTGCTCGACGCCGGCATCGCCGTGATGATGCTGGTCCTGGCGATCGGCCTCGTCCGCGGCTGATGCCGAGCCCTCGGCGTGGAGGGGCCGGGCCGGCGAAATACGGGACGGGCCCGGTACGACGCTGTGGTCGTTCCGGGCCCGTGGCCGGGTGCCGCCGTTCAGGCGACGTCCGCCTGGATCAGGCGGGGGAGGATCACTCCTCCTCGGCAGCCTTCGCGGCGTCCTCGGCGGCCTCGCCCTGGGGCGCAGCCTCCTCGTCTTCCTCGAGGTCGGACTCGGACGGCGCCTCGATGACGTTGACCAGCAGGGTCTCCGGGTCGGAGACCAGGGTGGCGCCGGCGGGCAGCGTGATGTCGGAGGCGGTGAACTGGGTGCCGGCCTCGACGTCCTCCACCGAGAGAGTGAACTCCTCGGGGATATCGGTGGCCTCGACCTCGATCTCGATGTAGTCGGCGTCCGTCGTGACCAGGGTGCCGGGGGCGGCCTCACCCTCGAGGACGACGTAGACCTCGACGACGACCTTCTCGCCCTTGCGCACGACGAGCAGGTCCGTGTGCTCGATGATGCGGGTCAGCGGGTGCACGTCGATCTGCTTGGGCAGCGCGAGCTGCTCCTCGCCCTCGATGTCGAGGGTGAGCAGGGAGTTGGTGCCGTGCGCGCGGAGGACGGCGGCGAACTCGAGCGCGTCGAGCAGCAGGTGGCGGGGCTCGGTGTGGTGGCCGTACAGCACCGCGGGGACCTTGCCCTCACGACGGGCGCGGCGGGCGGAGCCCTTGCCGAACTCGGTGCGGGTGGAGGTCTTGAGGTTGTTGATTTCCTTGGCCATGATCGCCTTTTCGTCGGGTGGGAGAGCGGGACGCCCTGCGGGTGATGACCTCCTCGGCGATCGAGACGATCGCCGGGCCGGTCCACCGGGACCACGCCGACAATGATCGCGTCGATAACGGAGTAACCCGGGTTGATGCGGGTCCTCCCTCGCCGAGATGACCCGACCAGCCTAGCGTCGAGGGGTGCGGGGCCCAAAATCGCGTCGAGCCCGCCGCTCTCGGATGAGAGCGCAGCGGGCTCGACGCAGGCGAGGCGCCGTCAGAGTCGGGACGTCAGAGGATCTCCTCGACCGCCGCCGTGGGACGCGCGAGGCGGGTGCCCTTGTCGGTGACGACGAAGGGCCGCTCGATGAGCCGGGGGTGGGCGACCATCGCGGCGAGCAGGTCGTCATCGGAGGCGTCGATGAGGCCGAGCTCGGTGAACTCGGCCTCCTTGACGCGCACCGCCTCCCGCACCGTCAGGCCGGCGTCGGCGATGAGGGTGCGCAACTGCTCGACGTCCGGGGGAGTGTCGAGATACTTGATGACCGTCGGCTCCACACCCCGCTCGCGGAGCAGCTCCAGCGCCTGCCGGGACTTGGAGCAGCGGGGGTTGTGGTAGATCGTGGCGCGCCCCGCCGGGTCCGCGGTCATGTCAGGCGTTCCCGTTGAAGAGGCTGGTCACCGACCCGTTCTCGAAGACCTCGTGGATGGTCCGGGCCAGCAGTGGCGCGATGGACAGCACGGTGAGGTTCTCGAACCGCTTCTCCGGCGGGATCGGCAGCGTGTCGGTGGTGATGACCTCCTTGGCCCCGCAGTTGGCGAGACGCTCGGCGGCCGGATCGGAGAAGATGCCGTGGGTGGTGGCGATGATGACGTCGCCGGCACCCGCGTCCTTGAGGACCTTGACGGCGCCGGCGATGGTGCCACCGGTGTCGATCATGTCGTCCATCAGGACGCAGGTCTTGCCCTCCACGTCACCGACCACGCGGTTGGACTTGACCTGGTTGGGCACGTTGGGATCGCGGGTCTTGTGGACGAACGCGAGCGGCGCGCCGTCGAGGGCATCGGCCCACTTCTCGCCCACCTTGACGCGGCCGGCGTCGGGGGAGACCACGACGATGTTGTCCGTCCCGTAGTGCTGCCGGACGTAGTCCGAGAGCTGGCCCTGGGCGTGCATGTGGTCCACGGGACCGTCGAAGAAGCCCTGGATCTGGTCGGTGTGCAGGTCGACCGTGATGATGCGGTCCGCGCCGGCGGCCTTGAGCAGGTCCGCGATGAGACGGGCGGAGATCGGCTCGCGGCCGCGGTGCTTCTTGTCCTGCCGCGCGTACGGGTAGAACGGCAGGACAGCGGTGATCCGCTTGGCGCTTCCCCGCTTGAGCGCGTCGATCATGATGAGCTGCTCCATGATCCACTTGTTCAGCGGCGCCGGGGCACTCTGCATCACGAACGCGTCACAGCCGCGGACGGACTCCTCGAAGCGGACGAAGATCTCGCCGTTGGCGAAGTCCCTGGCGGTCTGGGGGGTGACCTCGACGCCCAGTTCGGCGGCGACCTGGTCGGAGAGTTCGGGGTGCGCGCGCCCCGCGAAAAACATCAGGTTCTTCTGGTTGTCGATCCACTCGCTCACTGCGTGAGTCCGTCCTTCTGGGAGTCGTTCCGGGCACGACGGGCGGCCTCTGCAGAACCGGAATCGGGCCGGTTCTCGATCACCCAGTCGTCGATGTTCCTCTGCCGTCCGCCCGAGACCGCGAGGGCACCGGGTGGGACGTCGTCCTTGATCACGGTACCCGCGCCCGAATAGGCCCCGTCTCCGACGGTCACAGGTGCGACGAACATGGTGTCCGAACCGGTGCGGCAGTGATCGCCGATCACTGTACGGTTCTTGTTCACCCCGTCGTAATTGACGAACACGCTCGACGCCCCGATGTTGGTGTGCTCGCCGATCGTCGCGTCGCCCACGTAGGTCAGGTGCGGCACCTTGGTGTTCGCCCCGATCGTCGACTTCTTGACCTCGACGAACGTGCCGATCTTGCTCCGTTCGCCCAGGTCCGCCTCGGGCCGCAGGTAGGCGAACGGGCCCACCTCCGCGCCAGCCCCGATTGTGGCGCGCACCGCATGTGAACGCACGACCGTGGCACCCTCACCGACCACCGTGTCCTGCAGCGTGGTGTCCGGTCCGACGGTCGCACCGTCGCCGATCTCGGTGGCGCCCGTCAGATGGGTGCCCGGCAGGATCGTCACGTCGCGGCCCGTGGCCACGCCCACGTCGAGCCACGTGCTGGACGGGTCGACGATCGTCGCGCCGCCCCGCATCGCCGACTCGCACAGGCGACGGTTCATCTCGCCGGCCAGGGCCGCGAGCTGCACGCGATCATTGACGCCCGCGACCAGATCGGGGTCCTCGACACGGTGCCCGCGGATGAGGCCGTTGTCGCGCCGCGCGAGCTGGATGACGTCCGTGAGGTACAGCTCGCCCTGCGAGTTGTCCGTGCCCAGCTGCCCGAGCTTGTCCCGCAGGACGAGGGCGTCGAAGGCGTAGATGCCGGAGTTGACCTCGTCGATCGCCCGCTCGTCCTCCGAGGCGTCCTTGTGCTCGACGATCCGCAGCACCTCGCCGTCGTCGTTCCTCACGATGCGGCCGTAGCCCGTGGGGTCGGGCGCCGTCGACGTCAGGACGGTGACCGCGGCGCGCGGTCGCAGGTCGTGGCGCGTCACGACCTCGCGCAGGGTGTCGGCGTCGAGCAGGGGGATGTCCGAGGTGGTGACGAGCACGGTGCCCGAGAAGTCGGCGGGCAGTCCCGACATGCCGGCCGCGACGGCGTCGCCCGTCCCGTTCTGCTCCTCCTGCACCGCGGTGGAGACCGGCACGCCGAGCTCGGCCGACAACTCGTCGACCGCCGCCGAGACCTGGTCGCGCTGATGGCCGACGACCACGACGATCGCGTCCGGCTCGAGCCCCGCCGCGGCGTGCAGTGCGTGGCCGAGCATCGTCCGCCCGCACACCCGGTGCAGCATCTTGGGGGTGGCGCTCTTCATCCGGGTGCCGGAGCCGGCGGCCAGGACGATGACCGCGGTCTGCGAGTGTTCGGGCGCTGAACGGTCGGTCTCGGGTGTGGTCATCAAGTCTCCTCGGCGCGCGGCGCGCACGGTGGTGGTGATGGATGGGTCCGGGTACGTCCGGCGAGCGGACAGGGTCCCAAGGCGGACAGAGCCCCAAGGATAGAGGGTGACTCCGACGATTCGAACCGTCTTGAGGCGGAGTAGCCTGCCCCGCGTGTCAGTCCTGAGGCGCCAGTTGGCGGATACGCGGCCACTGCGGCAGCCGGACTTCCGCAGGCTGTGGCTCGCCAACATCGTCACGGTCATCGGGGCGCAGTTGTCGATCGTCGCGGTGCCGCAGCAGGTCTTCGAGATCACCCGCAGCTCTGCGTATGTGGGGCTCACCGGCGTGTTCGCGCTGGTGCCGCTCGTGGTGTTCGGCCTGTGGGGCGGTGCGCTGGCCGACGCCCTCGACCGGCGTCGCCTGCTCATGGTCACCACCACCGGGCTGATCGTGACCTCACTGCTGTTCTGGGCGCAGGCCGCGGCGGGCAACCGGAACGTGTGGGTGGTGATGATGCTGCTGTCGGTGCAGCAGGCGTTCTTCGCGGTCAACCAGCCCACCCGCTCGGCGATCATCCCGAGGATCGTCCCGTCCGACCAGCTGGCCTCCGCCTCGGCCCTGAACATGACCGTGATGCAGTTCGGGGCGATCGTCGGGCCCCTGTCCGCGGGCATCCTCATCCCGGTCCTGGGGCTGTCGACGATGTACCTGTTCACCGCCGTCGCGCTGCTGGCCACCCTGTACGCGGTGTTCCGGCTCCCGCCGCAGCCGGTGGCGGGGCAGCGGGGGTCGGTGGGGCTGCGGTCGGTGGTCGACGGGTTCGCCTACCTGGCCACCCGCCGCATCCTCCTGGCCTCGTTCCTGGTGGACATCATCGCGATGGTCTTCGGCATGCCGCGGGCCCTGTTCCCGCAGATCGCCACCGAGTCGTTCGGGGATCCCGTGAGCGGGGGCACCGCGCTGGGGATGCTGTTCGCCGCGATGAGCGTGGGCGCCGTGGCCGGTGGGGTGTTCTCCGGGTGGATCCCGCGCGTGCGCCGGCAGGGCCTGGCCGTACTGGTGTGCGTGGCGCTGTGGGGCGCGGCGATGGTCGCGTTCGGGGTGTTCGTGGGCGCGGCCTCGCCCGGCGGCTCCGCGTGGTGGCTGTGGCTGGCGCTCG
>NZ_JAALDT010000364.1:0-2540 GCF_014144995.1 Dietzia sp. DQ11-71
GCCGGGCGCCGGGCCGGCCTGGCTTGGGGCGGGCCGGGCGAGAGTCAGGTCAGCGGCCGGTGCCGGCGTAGACCTGGGCCTCCTCCTCGCCGCCCAGCTCGAACGCGGCGTGCAGGGCGCGGACGCTCTCGGGGAGCTCGTCCTCGCGGACCAGCGCCGAGATGCGGATCTCCGAGGTGGAGATGAGCTCGATGTTGACCCCGGCCTCGGACAGCGACTCGCAGAACGTCGCGGTGACGCCCGGATGCGACTTCATGCCGGCGCCGACCAGGGAGACCTTGCCGACGTTGTCGTCGTAGAGCACCTGGTCGATCCCGAGGTCGTCCTTGGCCTGCGAGAGCACCTCGACGGCCCTGGCCCCGACCTCACGTGGGCAGGTGAAGGTGATGTCGGTCTTGCCCTCCGCCTTGGAGACGTTCTGCAGGACCATGTCGATGTTGATCTCGGCGTCGGCCACCACGCGGAAGATCTTGGCGGCGTACCCCGGCTGGTCCGGGATCCCGACGACCGTGATCTTGGCCTCCGAGGCGTCGTGAGCGACTCCGGTCAGGACTGCGTCTTCCACGGGGATGTCCTCCACTTTTCCGGCCACGAGCGTGCCCGGGTTGGTCGAATACGACGAGCGCACGCGCAGGGGCACGTGGTACCGGCGGGCGAACTCGACGCTCCGCAGGTTGAGGATCTTCGAACCGACGGCCGCCATCTCCAGCATCTCCTCGTACGAGATGGTGTCGAGCTTGCGGGCGTCGGGGACGATCCGGGGGTCGGCGGTGTAGATGCCGTCGACGTCCGAGTAGATCTCGCACACGTCCGCACCCAGGGCCGAGGCCATAGCGACCGCGGTGGTGTCGGACCCGCCGCGACCCAGGGTCGTGACGTCGCGGGTCTCGCGGGACACGCCCTGGAAGCCCGCGACGAGGGCGATCTTGCCCTCGTCCAGCGCCTCGCGGACGCGCCCCGGGGTGATGTCGATGATGCGGCTGTTGCCGTGCCTGGTCGTGGTGATGATCCCGGCCTGGGATCCGGTGAAGGAATAGGCCTCCATCCCGAACGAGCTGATGGCCATCGCGAGCAGCGCGTTGGAGATGCGCTCCCCCGAGGTCAACAGCATGTCCATCTCGCGCTGCGGAGGCGAGGGACAGACCTGATCGGCCAGATCGAGTAGCTCGTCGGTCGTGTCGCCCATAGCCGAGGCCACGACCACGACGTCGTTACCCGCCTTCTTGGTCTCCACGATCCGTTCCGCCACCCGGCGGATTCGTTCTGCGGACTCCACGGAGGAGCCGCCGTACTTCTGCACTACGAGTGCCACGCGGTCACACCCTTCCGGTGTTGATCGGCTTACCGCAGACCTACTTTACGGGAGGTGTTTACTCATCAGGGATGAGTGAAATCTGGGCGGCAGTGATTCTCGCCCTCGCGTCCGCCCTCAGCCAGGCCTTCGGAACCGTCATGCGGCACCGATCGCCCCAGCGCGCGAAGGGTCGACACGAGGGTCACTTCAACGTGCTCGCGAGCCGGTACTGGTGGACCGGCATGGTCATCAGCCTCGCCGGATTCGCGTTCCAGGGCCTCGCTCTCGCGTTCGGATCGCTCATCCTCGTCCAGACGATCACCGTTCTCTCACTGACATTCGCCCTCCCCCTCGGCGCCTGGGTCACCGGCCGGCGGGTCACCAAGACCGAACTCTTCTGGGGGCACGTCCTCACGGGATGCGTCATGGTGCTCGTCATCTACGGACGGCCCACCGGAGGAGACGCCCACCCGCCCTGGTGGCAATGGGCACTCGCGTGCGCGGGCGGACTCCTCGTCGTCGTCGTCCTCCTCGGTGTCTCCCGCAACCGCCGCTCCAACGGCAACCGTGCCCTCCTGCTGGGCGTGGCCGGCGGCACCGCGTTCGCCTACGTCGCACTGCTGACGAAGGGCGTCACCGAGCGGTTCCACGACGGCGGACTGTTCACCGTGGCCACGACCGGCGAGGTGTACGGACTGGGGGTGGCCGCCGTCGCCGCGCTGACGCTGCAGCAGATGTCGTTCTCGGCCGGCGCGGTGCACCAGGCCGTGCCCGCCTCCACGGTCACCACCCCGGTCGTCTCGCTCGGCCTGGGCGTGGTGGTGCTGGGCGAGTGGTTCTCCGTCGACGGCGCCGCGCTGATGCTCCTGGGCGCCACCCTCACCGTGATGGTGCTCGCGACGGTGCGGCTCGCGCACAAGGAGGTCGACACGGCTCCGCCGATCCCCGACCACCGCGCGCCGAACCACCGCGCCTCCGAGTAACGCGCCCGGCGCACGCCGCGACGTCTTCACCATGAGGACCCATGTCGAGCGGCCCGAGAACTCCCCACCATCGCCTAAGCTGAGCTTCATGCGCCTCACACGTCACACAAGCCCCGCCCGTCTCGGCCGGTTGGCCGCAGCGGTGGCCGCCATCGTGGGGACGGTCACTGCGTCGCTCGCGGTCGCGGCACCCACGGCCGGCGCGGTAGTGAACGGCACCCCCTCCGGCCCCGCCCCGTGGGCCGTGCAGATCACCGTCTTCG
>NZ_JAALDT010000365.1:0-4242 GCF_014144995.1 Dietzia sp. DQ11-71
CCTGGGCCGAGCGGGTGGGCGCCGAGGTGGTCCGCGGCAAGGAGGGCGCGGATCCCGCCTCCGTCGCCTTCGACGCGGTCACCCGCGGGGTCGAGACCGGCGTGGACGCCGTGCTCGTGGACACCGCCGGTCGCCTCCACACCAAGACCGGGCTCATGGACGAGCTCGGCAAGGTCAAGAGGGTGGTGGAGAAGAAGACCCCCGTCGACGAGGTCCTGTTGGTGATCGACGCCACCACCGGGCAGAACGGGCTCATGCAGGCGCGCGTGTTCAAGGAGGTCGTCGACATCACCGGTGTCGTGCTCACCAAGCTCGACGGCACCGCCAAGGGCGGCATCGTGTTCCAGGTCCAGCACGAGTTGGGCGTGCCCGTGAAGCTCGTCGGACTGGGCGAGGGGGCCGACGACCTCGCGCCGTTCACCCCCGAGGCCTTCGTCGACGCGTTGCTCGGCACGTAGGTCCCGGGCGACGCGGCCGGGATACGCGCCCGGGCGGCCGGGACACACGACCGGAACAGGGGACCCGAGCGCGTTACAACCCCGAAACATCAGGGCACATCCGGTGCAACACGACCAAGGAAATCTTCATGTCGACGGGGAGCGAAGAGTCGCTCACCACGTACGAGACGAGGAGGACCGCACCGTGATAGGTGACAGTGTCGCGTTGCTCGCCCAGGAGGCGACGCCGGAGATCGATACGGGAGACACGGCCTGGATGCTCATCGCAGCATCCCTGGTACTGCTCATGACGCCCGCCCTGGCGCTCTTCTACGGCGGCATGTCCCGGCAGAAGTCCGTGCTGAACATGATGATGATGTCGTTCGGCGCGATGGGCGTGGTCGGCGTGATCTACCTGCTGTGGGGATGGTCGATGTCCTACGGCAGCGAGTCGGTCCTGGGGCTGTTCGCCAACCCCTTCGAAATGTTCGGGCTCTCCGGGGTGATCGGTGACGCGACCGAATGGGCGGTCTCCGGCTCCGGCGCCTACCCGCAGGTCGTCGACGTCGCCTTCCAGGTGACCTTCGCGATCATCACCGTCGCGCTCATCTCGGGCGCGATCGCCGAGCGCGCCCGGTTCGGCACCTGGCTGGCGTTCGTCGGCGTCTGGGTGACCCTGGCGTACTTCCCGCTCGCCCACATGGTGTGGGGCGGCGGACTGCTCTCCCACTCGGACAGTGGGCTGGCGGCGATGATCTTCGGGACCGTCGACGACGGCGAGGGCGGGCTGACCGCCGCCGTCGCGCCCGTCGACTTCGCCGGCGGAACCGTCGTGCACATCAACGCCGGTATGGCCGCGCTCGTCCTGGTCCTGCTCATCGGCAAGCGGCTCGAGTTCGGCCGTACGGCCTACCGCCCGCACAACCTGCCGCTGGTCATGCTCGGCGCGGCCCTGCTGTGGTTCGGCTGGTTCGGGTTCAACGCGGGCTCCGCGTTCGGTGCCAACGGTGCGGCGGGCCTGGCGTGGGTCAACACCACCGCCGCCACCGCCGCCGCGATGCTCGGCTGGCTCCTCGCGGAGCGTATCCGTGACGGCCACGCCACCAGCCTCGGTGCCGCCTCCGGCGTGGTCGCCGGCCTCGTGGCCATCACCCCCGCCGCCGGTTCCGTCCACCCGCTCGGCGCGATCGCCCTCGGTGCGATCGCGGGCGTGCTGTCCGCGCTGGCCGTGGGCCTCAAGCACCGCTTCGGCTACGACGACGCCCTGGACGTGGTGGGCGTGCACCTGGTCGCAGGACTCTGGGGCACCATCGCCATCGGCCTGTTCGCCACCGGCACCTTCGGAACGGACGCGGGAATGTTCTACTCCGCGGACGGCTGGCGACTCCTGGTGGTCCAGATCGTGATCGCCGTGGCCGCCCTCGTGTTCACCGCGATCATGACCGCGATCGCCTGGGCGATCTGCCGGCCGCTCGGCTGGAGGATCGACAAGGCCGACGAGCAGGCGGGCATCGACGGTGCCCAGCACGCCGAGAGCGCGTACGAGGCCTCCACCAACGCGCTCATCCGCTGAGCCGACCCCTTCGAAAGGAACCCACGACATGAAGCTCGTCACCGCGATCGTCAAACCGTTCACGATCGACGACGTCAAGGCAGCACTGGAGCAGGCCGGTATCCACGGCCTCACCATCAGCGAGGTCCAAGGATACGGACGCCAGAAGGGCCACACCGAGGTCTACCGCGGCGCCGAGTACGCCGTGGACTTCGTCCCCAAGATCAGGGTGGAGGTGGTGGTCGACGACGAGACCGCCGGCACCGCGGTCCAACTGATCGTCGACGCGGCCCGGACCGGAAAGATCGGCGACGGCAAGGTCTGGGTGACCCCCGTCGAGAGCATCGTGCGCGTCCGCACCGGTGAGGAGGGCACGTCCGCGATCTGACCCTCGGGCAGAACCCGGCGCGCGGTCGCCCCGTCACAGGGGCGGCCGCGCGCCGTCGTGTACTGCGGAGGCCACCCTCGCCCGGTCCCGCGCAGACCGTGCGCAGCCGTTCACAAAGGTGAAACCTGTACGCCCCGAGGCGGTGACACGGAGGCGACATTCTGGACCCGACGGATGAGGGAAGGGGAGTGCCATGGCGGTCACGGCCGACGGCGAGCGCGCCACGGCGCTGCGGGCGGGACGCGAGCGGATCCTCTCCGCCCCGCGCGAGAGCCTGCCCGCCGCGTCCCTGAGGGACGCCCTGTGCGAACTCTACGAGATGGAGCTGGGACGGCTCGCCGACGAGGCCGGGATCGGCCCGGGGTCGGGGTTCGCCCTCATCGCATTCGGCGGGTTGGGACGCCGGGAGGTTCTGCCACACTCGGATCTGGACCTCGTCCTGGTTCACGAGCGGCGGCCGGACCGTGACGTGGGCGAGCTGGCCGACGCACTGTGGTACCCGCTGTGGGATTCCGGCGTCGGACTCGACCACAGTGTCCGCACGGTCGACCAGTGCCTGGCCGTGGCCGCTGCCGACGTCTCCGTCGGGCTGAGTCTGCTGGACGCGCGCGTGATCGCTGGCGACGCGGATCTGGGAGCGCTCGTCGTGGACGGCGCCCGCCGGCAGTGGCGGGACCAGATCGCCTCCCGCTTCGACGACCTCGTCGACGCGGCGGCCGCCCGGCGCCACCGGGCCGGGGTGATCGCGCACCGCAGCGAACCCGACCTGAAGAACGGGGCCGGTGGGCTCCGCGACGCGCAGCTGGTCGCGGCCCTGGGCCTGGCTCACCTCAGCGACGGTCGGCCCGTGGTCCCCGGTGGGATGGCGCGCGCGCACCGGCTGGTGCTGGACGCCCGGACCGAACTACACCGGGTGAGCGGACGCCCCCGCGAGGTGCTGCACGCCGAGTACGGGGACGAGGTCGGCGAGGCGCTGGGCCTGGGGGACCGGTTCGATCTCGCCCGGGCGCTGAGTGACGCCTCCCGGACGATCGCGTTCACCGCGGACCAGGCGATCCGTGGCTCGTGCGCGGCGCTGTCCTCCCGGGGACTGACCGGCCTGCTGCGGAGGTCGCCTGTCCGTCGGCCCCTCGACGACGGGGTGGTGGAACATGCGGGGGAGGTGACGCTCGCCCGCGCGGCCCGCGTGGCCGACGACCCCTGGCTGGCGCTGCGGGTGGCCGCGGCCGCGGCCCGGTTCGGGCTGCCGATCGCGACCTCCACCCTCGGTGTCCTCGCCGAACGCTGCCCCGTCCCGGACGGTCAGTGGCCGGCGGAGGCCCTGTCGGACCTGCTCGTGCTCCTGGGCTCGGGTGAGGCGCAGATCCCCGTGCACGAGGCGCTCGACCGGTGCGGGTTGTGGGAACGGCTGCTACCGGAATGGGCGGGGGTGCGGGATCTGCCCGCCCGCGACCGGGCGCACATCTACACGGTCGACAGGCACCTGGTGCAGACGGCCGTGGAGGCGTCCCGACTCACCACCTCCGTCGCACGCGCGGACCTCTTGCTGCTCGCGGCGCTCCTGCACGACCTCGGGAAGAGCCGGGACGGCGACCACAGCGAGAACGGGGCGGACATGATCCGCCCGATCTGCGCGCGGATGGGCCTCGGGGGCCGCGACACCGAGACCCTCACGCGCATCGTGAGGCATCATCTGCTGCTCCCCGCGACCGCCGCGAGACGCGACCCCGCCGACCCCGCCACCGCCGAGGCCGTGCTCACCGCGCTGGACCGGGACGCCGTCTCCCTCGACGTGTTGGCCGCGCTCACCGAGGCGGACTCGCTCGCGACCGGGCCGACGGTCTGGACCACAGGCCGTGCCGGGG
>NZ_JAALDT010000366.1:0-3223 GCF_014144995.1 Dietzia sp. DQ11-71
CCGGGGCTCAGCGCCACCCGGCCCTCGTCGAGGAACGCCGCGGCCGGGTCGTCGCCCAGACCCGGGTAGCCGCGCAGGTCGATCCACGCCACGAACCCGGCGTCGGGCCGACGCCACCGCGCGCGGGGAAGGTGCTCGGCCAGCAGCTGCTCCATCAGATCGAGGTTCGACGCGAGCGCGGCACGCAGCTCATCGAGCCACTCCAGTGACCCGGTCAACGCGGCCTCCGCGGCCAGTGCCCCGAAGTGCCCCACGGCGCCCGACAGCGCCGAGCGCCGGACGTGGAACCGCTCCGGGTTGCCGTTGATCACGAACGCGCACTTGAGTCCGGCGAGGTTGAACGCCTTGGACGCCGACGAGATGGCCAGCCCCACCTCGCGCGCGGTGTCGGAGGCGGCCAGGAACGAGGTGAAATCGACTCCCGGCGTGGCCAGGGGCGCCCAGATCTCGTCGGAGACCACCACGGCGTCGTGCCGCGCGGCCAGGTCGGCGAGCTCGGCCAACTCTGCCTGGCCGTGAAGAACGCCCGTGGGGTTGTGCGGGTGACTGAGCAGCACGGCCCGGGCCCCGTCTGCCAGAGCCTGCTCGATGCCCGCCAGGTCCAGGCGCGGGTCCTCGCCGTCGTGGTCGACCAGGGGCACCGCGACCGGCGTCATCCCCACGCGCCGGATCCACGGTCCGAACGGCATGTACACAGGCGGCGTGTACACCACGCCGCTCCCGGCCGGGATGGTCCGGGCGAGGGTCTCCCGCACGCCCACGCCGACGTCGTTGACCGGCACAACCGAGTCCTCCGGCACGTCGTACCCGAAGCGCGAGTAGTACCGTGCGCACACACCGGCGAGTCGCTCGATCTCGGCGAAGTAGCCGGTGTCGCCGTCCGCCACCGCGGCGGCGAGGCGCTCCCGGATCGCCGGGGCGAGCAGGACGTCGGTCTCGGCCACGAACAGCGGCAGGACGTCCTCGGGGTAGGCCACCCACTTCTGGCTCCGCCGTCTACGCAGCTCGGACTCGGGGACATCCAGGGGGAACGGCACGGCGGTGGGTCCTTTCGCAGCGGGTTCGACCGTCCCAGGTTACTCAGCTGCCGGGCACGAACTCCGGGTGCACCCACACGTCGAAGTCCCGGGAGTCGGCGCCGAACGGGGAGAGCGGCATCAGCGAGACCCACGTGGTGGTGGTCGAGCCGGGGATGGTGCCGGCGGGGATTCCGATACCGCCCGACGTGGTGGGCCATTCCCGCTCGTAGGCCAGGTCGTAGGCGCCCCGGACGCTCCCGTCGGCCGCGGACCCCGTCGATCCGGTGATCACGTCCGAGAGCACCGTGATGCGGTGGAGCCGGTGCGGCGTCCCCGAGGGGTCGCGTTGCCAACAGTCCGATCCCTGGGACACGTAGTTCGAGCACCAGATCTCCGTGTCCGTGCCGAACGGGGAGAGCACGCGCATGGGTGCTCCGTTCGGGGCCCAGAACTGCGGATCCGACGGCGCGACGGCGTAGGGCCAGTACGAGAGCTCGGCCCATCCGAACGGGCCGTCGGTGGCGGGTGGGAACGGGCGGTCGGCGGGCCAGGCGGGATCGTCGAGTGACTGGGCGAGGGCGGCGGGCGCGGTCGCGAGGGGGCCGAGCAGCGGCGTGGCCAGGAGGACCGCGGCGAGAGCGACGCGGCGGAGTTGTGTGACGGTGCGTGACATGGACCCAGTCGACCACGCGAGCGGCACCCTCACAGGCCGAACCGCCAGACGTGAGTACACCGTGACGGGACCGTCACGACGGGTAGCGCAGGGGAAACAGCGGATTCCTACCGTTGCGTGGCACAGGGCGCCGGCGGGGCGCCCGCTACCGGGGAGAGGTGAAGCGATGACGCGCTCGCACGTGATCGAGGACTGGGATCCGGAGGACACGGCCCAGTGGGAGTCCGGAGGCCGGCGCACCGCGATGCGCAATCTGTACTGGTCGGTGTTCGCCGAGCACGTGGGGTTCTCGGTGTGGACCCTGTTCGCCGTGATGGTGCTGTTCATGCCCACGGACGTCTACGGCCTGGACGCGCCGGACAAGTTCCTGGTCTCCGCGGTGGTCACCCTCACCGGCGCGTTCCTGCGCATCCCCTACACGCTGGCCACCGCGACCTTCGGCGGCCGCAACTGGACCATGTTCTCCGCGTTCGTGCTGCTCATCCCGGCGGGGGCGATGCTGTGGATCATGGCCAATCCCGGGCAGCCGCTGTGGCTGTACCTGGTGGTGGGCGCCCTCGCGGGCCTGGGCGGCGCCAACTTCGCCTCGTCCATGACCAACATCAACGCCTTCTTCCCGCAGCGCATGAAGGGCTGGGCGCTGGGCCTCAACGCGGGCGGCGGCAACCTGGGCGTGGCCACCATCCAGGTGGTGGGGCTCGTGGTGATCGCCGCGGCCGGAAACCGCTCGCCGCACTGGGTGATCGCGGTGTACCTGGTCCTGCTGGTGGTCGCGGGCATCGGCGCGGCATGCAAGATGGACAACCTCGAACACCACACCGTGGACGTGACGAGCATGCGCGACGTGGCAGGCGACCGCGACGGCTGGGTGCTGTCACTGCTCTACATCGGTACCTTCGGCTCGTTCATCGGGTTCAGCTTCGCCTTCGGGCAGATGCTCACCATGACCTTCACCGGTAACGGGCAGTCCCCGGCCGACGCCGCTCTCCACGCCGCGCAGATCACATTCCTCGGCCCGCTGCTGGGCTCGTTGACCCGCATGCTGGGCGGCCGCCTGTCCGACCGCTTCGGCGGTGCCCGGGTCACCCTGGTGACCTTCCTCGGCATGGCCGCGACGACGGTGGCGCTGATCGTCACCTCGAGCATGCAGGCGGCCGACGGCGGCCGACTGTCCGGCGGCGCGCTGGTGTTGTTCTTCGCGGCGTTCCTCACCCTGTTCGCGCTCACCGGGATGGGCAACGCCTCGGTCTACAAGATGATCCCCACCGTCTACGAGGCCCGTAGCCGCGGTCTGGACCTGCCGGAGGCCGCCCGGGCGGCGTGGTCGCGAGCGCATTCGGGCGCCCTCATCGGGGTCGCCGGCGCGGTCGGCGCGTTCGGCGGGTTCCTCATCAACATGACCCTGCGCAGCTCCTACCAGTCGTCGGGGTCCGCGACCTGGGCGTTCGTGGCGTTCACGGTCTTCTACGTGGTGGCGGCGCTCGTCACGCGGGCGGTGTACCTCCGGCGTCCGACCGCCGCGCCGACGGGG
>NZ_JAALDT010000367.1:0-2037 GCF_014144995.1 Dietzia sp. DQ11-71
GCTCGCGCGGGCCTCGTGCGTCGCGGCCGACCTCGTCACCGACGCGCTGCCCGTCGACCCGGTCCTGGCCGAGGCCGCGGCAACCCTGGGCGTCGCGGACCCCGGGCGTCAGGTGCTGGACTGGGTCCTCGACGGTGGCGAGGACCACGGACTGCTCGGGACGTTCCCGCCCGGGGCGGTGATCCCGCCCGGGTTCACGGCGATCGGCACCGTCCGGTCGGGAGAACCCGGCCTGGTCACCCTCGACGGTGAGCCCCGCACGCCGGGAGGCTGGGACTCCGCCCGCGGCGCGAACTAGGGTGATCCGCATGGCTGTCTACGCACTGGGAGACCTCGAACCCGACATCGCACCCGACGCCTGGGTGCACCCCGATGCGGTGGTCATCGGCCGGGTGACACTCGGCGCCGGCGCCTCGGTGTGGCCCACCGCCGTCCTGCGCGGCGACTACGGGCGCATCGAGATCGGCGCGATGAGCAATATCCAGGACGGCACGATCGTCCACTGCACGGCCACCGAACCGACGATCATCGGTGAACACTGCGTGGTGGGCCACAACGCGCACATCGAGGGGGCCACCATCGGGAACGGCGTCCTCATCTCGTCGGGCTCGATCGTGCTCAACGGTTCCGTGATCGGGGACGGGGCGGTCGTGGCCGCCGGCTGCCTGGTCCCGCCCCGGTTCGACCTCCCCGCCCGCCGCATGGCGATGGGGACGCCGGCGAAGATCCGCGAGGGCGTCGAGGTGGACCCTGCGATGCTCGAGGGCAACACACAGATGTACCACGACAACGCCATGCGCTACCGCGCCGACCTGCGTCGGCTCGACTGACCGGTGGACGACCGACACACCCCACCCGCACCGTTGTCCGACCTCCTCGACCCCGGCTGGGCACGCGCGCTCGCGCCGGTCGAGGAACAAATCCACCGGATGGGTGATTTCCTCCGCGCAGAGAACGCGGCGGGCCGGGGATACCTCCCCGCCGCCGACCGGGTGCTGCGCGCGTTCACCCAGCCGTTCGACGACGTGCGCGTGCTGATCGTGGGGCAGGACCCGTACCCGACGCCCGGCCACGCGGTCGGACTGAGCTTCGCGGTGAACGGCGACGTGCGTCCGCTCCCGCGAAGCCTGGTCAACATCTATCGCGAGTACACCGACGACCTGGGACTGGCGGCCCCCGGCCACGGCGACCTCGGGGCCTGGAGCCGGGCAGGGGTCCTGTTGCTCAACAGGGTGCTCACCGTCGCGCCCGGGGAGCCCGCCTCCCACCGCCGCAAGGGGTGGGAGGAGGTCACCGGGCGGGCGATCGAGGCCCTGGTCGAGCGGGATCGCCCGATGGTGGCGATCCTGTGGGGGCGCCATGCGCAGTCGCTGGCGCCGATGCTGGGGGACACCCCCGTGATCGCGTCCGCGCACCCCTCGCCGCTCTCGGCGTCGCGCGGGTTCTTCGGCTCACGGCCGTTCAGCCGCGCCGACGGGGAACTGAGGCGACTCGGTGCCGAGCCGATGGACTGGCGACTGCCAAAGGATCCGCTACAGATGTAGCGGACCCGGCCGGTCCACGACGTGGCGTTCCCGGCTCAGCCCCCTCAGCCCCGTCCGAACTCCGGACGGCGTTTGGCGACGAACGCATCCACGCCCTCGATGCCGTCCGGCGAGACGGCGAGGCGGGCGATCGACTCGCGCTCGGCGTCGAGTTGATCCGACAGCGTGGCGTTCTCGGAGGCACGCAGGAGCGCCTTCGCGGCGGCGTGGGATTCGCGCGGTCCGGCCGCGAGACGCACAGCCAGAGACCGGGCGGCCTCCCGGACGTCGCCGTCGACGAAGGTCGTGAGCACGCCCAACTGGAAGGCGCGCTCACCGTCCATCGGCTCGTTGCCGAGGATGAACGCCCGCGCCGCGGGCTGACCGACCGCGCGCGGCAGGCGCCACGACATCCCTCCGTCCGGCGACAGCCCGATGCCCGGGTAGGCCGCGAGCAGTCGGGTGTCGGGCCCGCCGACCGAGAAGTCCGCGGCCATGGCCAGCGAGGCGCCGG
>NZ_JAALDT010000368.1:0-4520 GCF_014144995.1 Dietzia sp. DQ11-71
AGGCCGCCGTCCCGGGGTTACCGTGATCGCCAGAGCACCCCGCTGGGAGGCGTCGGGGTGACCGGCGGAGGGAGCGGGCCATGACCGGCGGGGGCACGGACGCGGGCGGCACCGACGACCGCAGGATCGTGATGGCACCACACCTGAGGGGTCTGGAGCCGGACCCCGACCGCGGGATGGAGGTCGACCAGAAGTCACCCGGCGAGCTCGACCCCGCGGTGCCGCGGGGCGAGTTCGTCCGCAGCGTGATCGGGACCGTCGCCGGGCTGGCGGCGGCCGTGCTCGTGTACCTGGTCATGCCGGGCGATCTCGAACACAACGCGCGCCTCACCGCGGCGGTCGCCGTGCTCCTGGGCATCTGGTGGATGACCGAGTGCATCCCCATCCCCGCCACCGCGCTGGTGCCGCTCATCGTCTTCCCCGTCCTGGGTGAGGACGTCTCGGTCAACGACGTGGGCGCCGAGTACGGCAACAACATCATCTTCCTGTTCATGGGCGGCTTCCTCATCGCGATCGCCATGCAGCGCTGGAACCTGCACCGGCGGATCGCCCTGCTCACCGTGCGCGCGATGGGTACCCGGTCGACCCGGGTGGTCGCCGGGTTCATGATCGCCACCGCGTTCCTGAGCATGTGGGTGTCCAACACGGCCACGGCGGTGATGATGCTCCCGATCGGGGTGTCGGTGCTGATGCTCGCCTCCGAGCTCGGTGGGAAGGACCGTGCCGGTGGGAACGGCAGCGCCGGTGGGAACGACGACGAGGACGCGATCCCCCGGATGGACTCCTCGTCCGATCCGCGTTCCGAACAGGTGAAGCAGGCCGTGATCCGGTCGAACTTCGGCACCGCGCTGATGCTGGGCATCGCCTACGCGGCGTCGGTCGGCTCGCTGGCGACCATCATCGGCACCCCGCCCAACACCCTCCTCGCCGGCTACCTGGAGGGCGAGCACGACATCGTCCTGGGCTTCGGACGCTGGATGCTGGTCGGACTCCCGCTGGCGGTGGTCATGCTCGTGATCACGTGGTTCCTCCTCACCAAGGTGCTGTTCCGTCCCGAGATCGAGCGGATCCCCGGCGGTCGGGCACTGTTCGACGACGAACTGCGCAGGCTCGGCCCGACCTCGTCGGGCGAACGGCGCGTCCTGGCGGTGTTCGTCGCGGCGGCCGTGGCCTGGGTGGCCGTGCCGCTGGTGTGGGAGGACCCGCCGATCTCGGACGCCGGGATCGCGCTCACTGCCGGACTGCTGCTGTTCCTGCTGCCGGCCGGCACCGAGCGCGGGGTGCGGCTGCTCACCTGGGACGCCGCGCTGGGCCTGCCGTGGGGCGTGCTGCTGCTGTTCGGCGGCGGACTGGCACTGTCCGCACAGTTCTCCGGTTCCGGGCTCACCGGGTGGATCGGCGAGCAGGCGTCGGCGCTCGACGCGCTGCCGACCGTCGCGCTGGTGCTCGTCGCGGCCGCCGGGGTCCTGTTCCTCACCGAGCTGACGAGCAACACCGCCACCGCCGCCACGTTCCTGCCGGTGGCCGGCGGCGTCGCCCTCGGCCTGGACCTGGACCCGATGTTCCTGGCCGTCCCGGTCGCGCTCGCCGCCACCTGCGCCTTCATGCTCCCGGTGGCGACCCCGCCCAACGCGATCGCCTACGGCTCGGGATACGTGACCATCGGGCAGATGATCCGCGGCGGGATCTGGCTCAACCTGATCGGGCTGATCGCCATCACCGCGGTCACCATGACGCTGTTGGTGTGGGTGTTCGGGCTGACCGGCTGATCGTCTGACCGGCGCGCTAGCGTCGGGGGCATGCCCGTCGCACGCGAACCCTCCCGCCGCTCGGCCGTCGAGCCCTTCCACGTCATGAGCGTCCTCGCCGCCGCCGCCCGCCGGCAGGAGACCCACGGCGACGTCATCTCGCTGTGCGCGGGCCAGCCCTCGACCCCGGCCCCCGGCCCGGTACTCGCCGCCGCCCGCCACGCCCTGGACACCGAGATCCTCGGCTACACCGAGGCGCTGGGCATCCGGCCGCTCCGCGAGGCGATCGCGGGGTACCACCGGCGGCGGGACGGGGTGGACGTGACGGCCGACGACGTCGTCGTCACCACCGGGTCCTCCGGCGGCTTCACCGTGCTGTTCCTCGCCGCGTTCGACCCCGGCGACACCGTCGTGATGGCACGCCCCGGCTACCCCGCCTACCGCAACACCCTCCAGGCCCTGGGCTGCCGGGTCCACGAGATCGCCTGCGGCCACGAGACCCGGTACCAACCCACGGTCGCGCAGCTCGAGGCGGTCACGGCGGAACTGGGCCACGCGCCCGCCGGCCTCATCGTGGCGAGCCCGGCGAACCCCACCGGCACGATCATCGACGCGGGCGAACTCGAGGCCCTCGCGCGCTGGTGCGAGGCCCACGGCACGCTGCTCGTCAGCGACGAGATCTACCACGGCGTCACCTACGGCCGGGAGTGCGCGAGCGCGTGGCAGACCAGCCGCGAAGCCGTGGTGATGGGCTCGGTGTCCAAGTACTTTTCCATGACCGGCTGGCGGATCGGCTGGATGCTGTTGCCGGAGTACCTGCGTGACCCCGTGGACCGTCTGATCGGCAACCTCACCATCTGTCCGCCCGCCGATGCCCAGTTCGCCGCCGTCGCCGCGTTCACCGAAGCCGCTGCCGCCGAGCTGGACGGGCACGTCCAGCGGTACGCCCGAAACCGCGACCTGGTCCTGCGCAGACTGGGCGAGCTGGGCGTGGGGGAGATCGCCCCTCCGGACGGCGCCTTCTACGCGTACTTCGACGTCTCACGCTGGACCGACGACTCGGTGGCGTGGTGCGCGGAGGTCCTCGAGCGAACAGGGGTCGCGTTGACGCCGGGCGTCGACTTCGACACCGTCGACGGTGGCCACACCGTCCGGCTGAGCTTCGCCGGCGGCACCGAGGAGATCGCCGAGGCGATGGACCGGCTGGAGGCCGTGCTCGCCCCGTAGGTACCGGCCCCGCGGGCGGCTGTGATGTACGGCCCCCGCCGGCGCCCGCGGAGCGCTACGGTCGGCGCATGGGTTCCGCCGAGATCATCACCGCCATCGTCTACGTCACCCGGCCGTGGCTGCTGGCGCAGGCTCCGCTCACGGTGGAGCAGGTCTACCTCAACGCCCGGGAGATCCTGGCCGGGTCCACCGGCGGCTCGATGATCTCCTGACCGGGCTGCGATACTGGGGGGCGTGACCGCCCAGAGCAGCAAGCCCCGCATCTCCAACGTCCTCGCCTCGCGCTACGCGAGCGCCGACCTGGCCACGCTGTGGTCCGCCGAGCACAAGATCGTGCTCGAGCGGCAGCTGTGGATCGCGGTGCTGCGCGCACAACGCGACCTGGGCATCGACGTCCCCGACGGGGTGATCGAGGCCTACGAGGCGGTGATCGACCGCGTCGACCTCGGCTCGATCGCCGAGCGCGAGCGCGTCACCCGGCACGACGTCAAGGCCCGCATCGAGGAGTTCAACGACCTCGCCGGCCACGAGCACATCCACAAGGGCATGACGAGCCGAGACCTCACCGAGAACGTCGAGCAGCTCCAGGTGGTGCGGTCACTCGAGCTCGTCCGCGACCGCGGCGTCGCCGCGGTCCGGCGTCTGGCCGAGCACGCCGTCGCCCACCGCGACACCGTGATGGCCGGGCGCAGCCACAACGTCGCCGCGCAGGCCACCACGCTGGGCAAGCGTTTCGCCTCCGCGGCCGACGAACTGCTGGTGGCGTTGGAGCGCGTGGAGTCGTTGCTCGAGCGGTACCCCCTGCGCGGCATCAAGGGCCCGATGGGCACGGCGCAGGACATGCTCGACCTCCTCGGTGGCGACGCCGCCAAGCTGGCCGAGCTCGAGGGGCGGATCGCCGAGCATCTCGGCTTCGCCCGCACCTTCGACTCGGTGGGCCAGGTCTACCCGCGGTCGTTGGACCACGAGGTCGTCTCGGCGCTCGTCCAGCTCGGCGCCGGCCCGTCGTCGTTGGCGCAGACCATCCGGCTCATGGCCGGGCACGAGCTGGTCACCGAGGGCTTCCAGCCCGGCCAGGTCGGCTCGTCCGCGATGCCGCACAAGATGAACACCCGCTCCTGCGAGCGCGTGAACGGTCTGCAGGTCGTGCTCCGCGGTTACGGCTCCATGGCCGCCGAACTCGCGGGCGCGCAGTGGAACGAGGGCGACGTCTTCTGCTCCGTGGTGCGTCGTGTCGCGCTGCCGGATGCGTTCTTCGCCCTGGACGGCATGTTCGAGACGTTCCTCACCGTGCTCGACGAGTTCGGCGCCTACCCGGCCGTGATCGACAAGGAGCTCCAGCGCTACCTGCCGTTCCTCGCCACCACGAAGGTCCTCATGGCCGCGGTGCGCGCCGGGGTCGGCCGCGAGGTCGCCCACGAGGCGATCAAGTCCAACGCGGTGGCGGTGGCGCTGGCCATGCGCGAGGAGGGCCGCGAACCCGATCTGCTGGACCGGCTCGCCGCCGACGACCGGCTGCCGCTGGATCGCGCCGCGCTCGAGGAG
>NZ_JAALDT010000369.1:0-2073 GCF_014144995.1 Dietzia sp. DQ11-71
CGCGGCCTCCGTCCGCAGCTCCGACGAGCGGGTCCGGCACTCCGACCCGGCCGTCCGCGCGCGGCTGCGGCGGCGCCGCCGACGCACCAACCGCATCTACGCCGGACTCGGGATGGCACTGGTGGTGCTGCTCCTCGGCTACATCGCCCTGTACTTCCTGCCGGTGTTCTCGGTCCGCGAGGTCAGCGTCGAGGGCACCCGGTCGATCCCGTCCGAGGTGGTGACCGAGCGCGCCGCCGTGGTCCCCGGGACCCCGCTCCTCCAGGTGGACACGCACGCCGTCGCGCGGCGGGTGGCCGGACTCCCGCGGGTCGACCAGGTGACCGTCAAGCGGGACTATCCCTCGGGGCTGCGGATCGAGTTGATCGAGCGCACCGCACTGGTGGTCGTGGAGGTCGACGGGACCCGGCACCTCGTGGACGCCCAGGGCATCGACTTCGGCCCCGGTGAGCCCCCGCCCGGCACGCCCCTGCTCACCGTGGGGGACGCGGCCGGCGCGGACCTGCCGTCGATCGTCCGCGATATGGCGACCGTGTTCGCCGAGGTGCGCGGCACCGCGGGTCAGGAGATCGCCTCGGTCGAGGTGGAGACCCCCGCGTCCATCGTCCTCACACTCGCCGACGGGCGGATCGTGGAATGGGGTGCGGCGGGACGGGATCACGAGAAGGCCGTCGCCCTGCAGATGGTGCTCGAGCAACCGGGCCAGATCTGGACCGTGTCCAACCCCGCGCTGCCGGCCTCGCGGTAGCCCGGTCGCGAGCCGGTGGACACGACACGCCCGCGAGCCTCGTGGACGCGCGGGGCTGCTGGACCTACCGTGTGTGCAGACGGCGGAAAAGGCCTCTGACCAGCAAGTTTAACCCTCAACTAGAGGGTGAGACTTTAGGCTCGCGGAACTTTCGTCGAGACAGCATGCAACCGAGCACGACACCCCCATAGGAAGGCCGGGCCTCGATGAGCTCACCGCACAACTACCTCGCAGTCATCAAGGTCGTCGGGATCGGCGGAGGCGGCGTCAACGCGGTCAACCGGATGATCGACGAGGGGCTCAAGGGCGTCGAGTTCATCGCCGTGAACACCGACGCGCAGGCCCTCCTCATGTCGGACGCCGACGTCAAGCTGGACGTCGGCCGCGAGCTCACCCGCGGGCTGGGCGCCGGCGCGGACCCCGAGGTCGGTCGCAAGGCCGCCGAGGACCACAAGGACGAGATCGAGGAGGTCCTCAAGGGGGCCGACATGGTCTTCGTCACCGCCGGTGAGGGCGGCGGGACCGGCACCGGCGGCGCGCCCGTCGTGGCCGCGATCGCCCGCAAGCTCGGCGCCCTGACGGTCGGAGTGGTCACCCGCCCGTTCTCGTTCGAGGGCAAGCGCCGCGGAGGCCAGGCCGACACCGGCATCGACCAGCTCCGCGAGGCCTGCGACACGCTCATCGTGATCCCCAACGACCGCCTGCTCCAGCTCGGCGACGCGGGCGTGTCGATGATGGAGGCCTTCAAGACCGCGGACGAGGTCCTCCTCAACGGCGTCCAGGGCATCACCGACCTCATCACCACGCCCGGCGTGATCAACGTCGACTTCGCCGACGTCAAGGGCGTCATGTCCGGGGCGGGCAGCGCCCTCATGGGCATCGGTTCCTCCCGCGGGGAGGGACGCGCGTTCAAGGCCGCCGAGGCCGCCATCAACTCCCCGCTCCTCGAGACCACGATGGAGGGCGCCAAGGGCGTGCTCATGTCCATCGCGGGCGGCAGCGACCTGGGGCTGTTCGAGATCAACGAGGCCGCCACGCTCGTGCAGGAGGAGGCGCACCCGGAGGCCAACATCATCTTCGGCACCGTCGTGGACGACTCGCTCGGAGACGAGGTCCGAGTGACCGTCATCGCCGCCGGGTTCGACGGCGGGTCCCGTCCGGTCACCGCCGGCGCGGGACAGTCGCGTCGCGGCCGCCACCACCTCGACGACGACGAGTCGGTCCCCGGCGCCTCCGGTGACACCGGCGGTGCCTCCGAACTCGGCTCGACCCCCCTCGACGGCCGGCGCCGCGACGAGTCGGCCTACCCGGGTCCCGCCTCCTCG
>NZ_JAALDT010000036.1:0-15110 GCF_014144995.1 Dietzia sp. DQ11-71
AGCGATCCGCAGATCCCCGTGAATCACCGGGGCTAATACACCGAGCGATGGGGCACCCTGCGACGCGGGCGGCAGATTCCCTCTTGCCTCGGCCCGCCCGACCTAGAAGTTGGCCGCGAACTCCGCCGTCAGCTCCGTACACGTAGGTGAACGAGTCCTCGGTCGGCGGTCTAGGAAGGTCGCGCGGTAGGCCGGAACTGCTGGTTCGGGCATCCGCTCCGAACCGAACTGGATCGGATGGAAGCAGTTTGGTGGCTCTGGCACGCCGGCAGGGAATGGTGGCCCGGGCTACCAGTGGAGATCGGTGATCCGTCACCGACATGGGCGGATCGGTAGCCTCTGGGCGTGGGCCACCACGGCCCTTAATGCAACGGTGAACGTAGAAAAAGGTGTGTTTGTGTCGGTCCCCTTGAGCATCCTCGACCTGGTCTCCATCTCGGAGGGCTCCACCGCGCGTGAGGGCATCGCCGCCTCGATGGAGTCCGCCACGCTCGCCGACCGGCTCGGCTACTCGCGCCTGTGGTTCGCCGAGCACCACAACACCCCCAACCTCGCCTCCAGCGCCACGGCGCTCCTCATCTCCCAGGCCGCGTCGGTGACCGAGCGGATCCGCGTGGGCTCCGGCGGCGTCATGCTGCCCAACCACGCGCCGCTCATGGTGGCCGAGCAGTACGGCACGCTGGCCAACATCCACGGTGACCGCATCGACCTCGGCCTCGGCCGCGCGCCCGGCACCGACGGCATGACCGCGCAGGCGCTGAGCCGCTCGTCCGCCGAGCCGCAGGCCTTCGCCCGGCACATCTACGATCTGCAGGGCTGGTTCGGCGAGGAGGGCACGGCGCGCAGCACCCCGATCCTGTCGTCGGTCTCGCAGAACACGGAGGTGCCGATCTGGGTGCTCGGCTCCACCGTCAACGGCGCCTCGATCGCCGGTCAGCTGGGGCTCCCGTTCTCGCTGGCCTCGCACTTCGCGCCCGACCAGATCGACGACGCCATCCGCGTCTACCGCGACTCGTTCAGCACCGAGGCGCCCACCGCGCGCCTCGACAAGCCGCAGGTGATGGCCGGTATCAACGTCGTCGTGGCCGACACGGACGAGGAGGCGCAGCGGCAGTTCACCACGCTTCAGCAGATGTTCCTCGACCTGCGGGCCGGGCGCAGCCGGAAGATCCAGCCGCCCGTCGACCCGTCGGAGTTCGCCGGCAGCACGCCCGCGATGCTCGAGATCAGCGCCGTGGGCTCCCCCGCGACGGTCAAGGCGCAGCTCGAGGAGTTCGTCGAGCGCACCGACGCCGACGAGCTCATCACCGTCACCTACGCCTACGACCCGGCCGTGCGGAACCGGTCGATCGAGCTGCTCGCCGACCTCTGGTTCTAATCACGCGTCGCACCCGTGGAATTCCTCACCATACTGTTCCTCATCGGTATCACCGCGGAGGCGATGACCGGCGCGCTGGCCGCCGGTCGCGAGCGCATGGACCTGTTCGGGGTGGTGATCGTCGCGTGCGTCACCGCCATCGGCGGCGGCTCGATTCGAGACGTCCTGCTGGGCCACTATCCGCTCATCTGGGTGGCGCACCCGTCCTACCTCGCGCTGGTGGCGCTGGCCGCGGTCGTCACCGTGGTCGTCGCCCCGATCATGCGGCACTTCAGGGTGCTCTTCCTGGGGCTCGACGCCCTCGGTCTGGCGGTCTTCGCGATCATCGGCGCCCGGATCGCCCTGGAGATGGGACACGGCGTCATCATCGCCGTCGCCGCCGCGGTCATCACGGGCGTCTTCGGTGGGGTCATGCGTGACCTGCTGTGCGACCGGGTACCGCTGGTGTTCCGGCAGGAGCTGTACGCCAGTATCGCCATCCTGGCCGCGCTGCTCTTCGTGGGCCTCTCGGCCGCGGGCGTCCCGGAGAACTGGGGCGCGGTGATCACCCTGGTCGTGGGGTTCGGCCTCCGAGTTGCCGCGATCCGCTTCAAGCTCGGTCTACCGGTGTTCGACTACTACCAGGAGACCGAGCACCGTCCACGTGGACGTCGTCGGCATCGCTGGAGTATCCGGGGCTGGTCCAAGGACCTGGACTGACACCTCGGGCTCGTCAATGACGGCGCGCCCCCGGCCACGCGTGGGCCCGGTCGACCGGAAGCGGGCCGGCCCTGCCGCTGATAGAACGAGGCATGCCCATCGACGCATTCGAACCCCACCCCCTCGTCCGCCTGCTCGGCATGCCTTCGGCGGAGTTCACCGCGAACGCCCTCGTCCGGGCGGTCGAAGAGCTGGGACTGGAGCAGGTGAACCTGCGCTACGTCGGCGGCGACGGCCGTCTGAAGACCCTGGCCTTCCCCATCAACTCCCGCCAGCACCTCCACGAGGTTCTGACACGAGGCGAGCGCGTGGACGGCTCGAGCGTCTTCCCCGGGACCGACACCGACGCCAGTGACGTCTACATCGTCCCGAGGCACCGCACCGCCTTCCTCAACCCCTTCGGCGAGCGGACCTCGCTCGACGTGCTGTGTTCCTTCTACCGCGAGGACGGCACGCCGCTGCCCTACGCGCGCGAACAGGTCGTGCGCCGCGCCGCCGAGGTGTTGACGCTCCAGACCGGCATGACGCTCGAGGCCTTCGGTGAGCTGGAGTATTATCTCGCCGCCGATCCCGAGCCGATCTACCCCGTCGAGTCCGAACGCGGCTACCAGGAGTCGGCGCCCTTCTCCAAGCACGAGCGGGTCCGCGAGCAGGTGCTGGGGCACCTCCGCGAGATGGGGGTCGCGATGAAGTACGTGCACGGCGAGGTCGGCAACATCTTGGAGGACGACCGCCAGCTGGTCCAGCACGAGATCGAACTCCAGCCCGTCCCGCTGGAGCAGGCCGCCGACGCCATCGTCCTCACCAAGTGGGTGGTGCGTGAGGTCGCCTACGCCCACGGCCTGGAGGCGACCTTCGCCCCGTTGGTGAGCGGCGACGGCGCGGGCAACGGCCTGCACATCCACAGCCGCCTGGTGCGCGACGGCACCAACGTCATCGTCGACGACGCCGGCATCACCGACACCGCGCGCCGACTGATCGCCGGCTACCTCTCGGCCGCCCGGGCGCTGTCCGCGTTCGGCAACACCGTCCCCACGTCCTACCTGCGATTCGCCGAGGGCGAGGAGTCGCCCGAGGACATCTGCTGGGGGATGCAGGACCGTACCGGCCTGGTCCGGGTCCCGCTCGCCTGGGGTGGCGACGTCCTGGCCGACATGGTCGCCCACGCCAACCCCGGCAGCTCCGAGCCGATCCCCGAACCCGCGGTGCACCCGCAGACAGTCGAGTTCCGACTCGCGGACGGCTCAGCCGACGTGCACCTGCTCCTGGCGGGTATGGCCGTGGCGGCCAGGCGCGGGCTCGACGACCCGGGCAGCCTGGAGCAGGCCGAGCGCCTCAACGCCGCCGACGGCGAGGACTTCGAGACCCTGCCCACCTCGTGCGCGGAGTCGGCCGACGTGCTGGAGGCCGAGCGCGAGATGTTCGAGGCCGACGGTGTGTTCCCCGCCGCGCTCATCGACTCGGTGCTCGCGGGGCTACGCGGTGATGGCGACGAGGATGACGACGACAACGATGACGACGACGACGAGGTGGGCGACTCCGGAAACGGCGACGCCGACCGGGAGGAGCTCATCCGCCGTCACTGGCACGTCGGCTGAGCCCGCCCGGTCGGCGAGGTGGCCCGGGGGAGCGGGCCTGCCCCCTGCCCGTCCGCTACGACTCGGTCTCGAGCAGTTCGGAGATCAGCGCGCTGACCCGCCGCTTGATCGCGTCACGGATCGGCCGGACGGCCTCGATTCCCTGGCCCGCCGGGTCCGCCAGCTCCCAGTCCTCGTACCGCTTGCCGGGGAAGACCGGGCACGCGTCGCCGCAGCCCATGGTGATGACCACGTCGGACGCGCGGACGGCGTCGGTGGTGAGGATCTTCGGCGTGGCCGAGGTGATGTCGACGCCGTCCTCGGCCATCGCCTCGACGGCGACCGGGTTGATCTGATCCTTGGGTGCCGACCCGGCCGACAGGACGTCGATTCGTCCTCCGGCCAGGTGGGACAGGTAGCCGGCGGCCATCTGGGAGCGCCCGGCGTTGTGGACGCAGACGAACAGCACGCGGGGCCTGGAATCGGTCAGCTCTGCGAGCAGGGTGCGGACGCGGCGATCGATGTCGTCGCGGACCAGACGCATCCGCTCCATGCCCTCGATGCCGCGGTGCGACGGCTCGTCGGTGTGCCAGATATCGAACGCGCTGACCTCGTCGTCGTCGATCTCCCCGGCGGCCTCATCGCCCAGGACGATCACCCGGTCCACCTGCCGCAGCAGGTCGGGGTCGACGGCCGTGGGGGTCTCACCGGACATGTCGGCGCCGACCTCGGCGACCGCCTCCGCGGCGAGCGCGTTGACCGCCGAGCCGGGCGTCGTGCCCGCCGAATGGACGGCGACGGCGTCGCCGGCGTGCAGGCGCATGAGCGCCGCCGCCATCTGGGATTTGCCGCCGTTCTTGACGCACACGAACAGAACGCCGGGCACGCGACCGGTCTTCTGCTCCCCCGTCATGAGCGGGTTCCGGTCACCGAACGATCGGGCAGCGTCGGGTCGCCCGGGAAGAGTTTCGGTCCGGCCCACAGTGCCACGTAAACGAGCCCGATCAGGACCGGGACCTCGATGAGCGGCCCGACCACGCCCGCGAGGGCCTGGCCGGAGGCGATGCCGAAGGTGCCGATCGACACCGCGATCGCCAGTTCGAAGTTGTTGCCCGACGCGGTGAAGGCCACGCTGGTCGACTTCGCGTAGTTCAGCCCCACCGCCCGCGAGGCGAACAGGCTGAGGGCGAACATGAGGACGAAGTACAGCAGGAGGGGTACGGCCATCCGCGCCACGTCGAGCGGCTGGGAGGTGATGGCCTCGCCCTGCATGGCGAACAGTAGGACGATGGTGAACAGCAGCCCGTACAGGGCCCACGGTCCGATCCGGGGGAGGAACGTCTCCTCGTACCACTCACGACCCTTGGCCCGCTCACCGAGAATCCGGGTGAGGAAGCCGGCCAACAGCGGGATGCCGAGGAACACCAGCACCGAGAGCACGATCGCCCACACCGAGAACTCGGCCGTCGTGGTCTCCAGGCCCAGCCAGGAGGGCAGCAGTTGCAGGTAGAACCAGCCCAGGGCGCCGAACGCCACGACCTGGAACACCGAGTTGATGGCCACCAGCACCGCGGCGGCCTCCCGGTCCCCGCAGGCCAGGTCGTTCCAGATGAACACCATGGCGATGCAGCGGGCCAGCCCCACGATGATCAACCCGGTACGGAACTCCGGCAGGTCGGGCAGGAAGACCCACGCGAGGGTGAACATGAACGCCGGGCCGAGCACCCAGTTGAGGAACAGGGACAGCGTGAGCAGCTTCCGGTCGCCGGTGACCCTGTGGGTCTCGTCGTAGCGGACCTTGGCGAGCACCGGGTACATCATCACCAGGAGTCCGATGGCGATCGGGACGGAGATCCCGCCGACCTTCACCGAGTCCAGTACCCGGTCGAGACCGGGGATGAACCGTCCGAGCAGTAGCCCGACGGCCATCGCCGTGAGGATCCAGAGGGCCAGCCAGCGGTCGAGGAACGACATCTTCTTGGCGACCGGTGCCACGCCGGGCCCGGTCATCATGGTGCTCATCCGGGAGAACGTCCTTAGATCGATGATTGTCTATGGGGGAGGCTAGGCTGACATATCGGTGAGTGTCAATGTATCTTCGGGGTCAGGTGAGGTGGACGATGACAACAGTGGAACCCGGCCTGTCGGCCCCGGTGCAGGACGCGTGTTGCTCGATGTCGGCGGGCCCGGTGGACGCGCCGACCGCCGAGCGGATGTCGGCGCGACTCAAGGCGCTCGCGGACCCTATGCGGTTGCGCCTCCTGTCGCATATCGCGGCGCAGGGGTGTGACTCGGTGTGCGCCTGCGATCTGCTCGAGGTGGTCGGCATCAGCCAGCCGACGATCAGCCACCATCTCAAGAAGCTCGTCGAGGCCGGGCTGCTGGTCCGCGAGCAGCGCGGTAAGTGGGCGCACTACACCGTGGTGCGCGAGTCCTTCAACGACCTGCGCAGCTTTCTGGACCTGTCGTGACCGGGTGACGACCCCTGCCCTGTGGTGTGCTTTCGCATGGCGCGGAAGTGCGCGGTGGAGTCGAGAAGTGAGCGGTTGCCCGGAGTGGTGGCCGGACGGCAGGCTCCCGACGCCCGGCGTAGGTCACTATTCGAGTGAGAGGAACCGGACGGCGACCTCGGAGATCTTCCGCGCTGTCGCGGTTCGGTCCCACTTGGGGAGCGCAAGATGACTGACCGTCAGGCGCACCAGGGTGTCGGCCGCGTCGATGACATCGCCCGGGGGGAGACCCGGATAACTCTCCGCGACCCATCCGGCCAGGGTGTCGGAGGCGAGGTCGAGAAGCGGCGCGGATGTCGTGAGCAGCGGGAGCATCCCCGTGGACGCCTGACCTCCCGCATCAAGGTCACGGTTGGAGATGAGCACCGCCTTGAGCAGGGGGCTGCGCCCGGCCTCGTTCAAGGTGTAGTCGACGGCGGCTGCGATGCCTCGCTTCGCATCGCCGATGTGCGCCTCCAGCGCGCCCCGGATGCCCTCGAGGAAGTGCGAGGCCTCCCGGAGTACGACGGCTTCTCCGAGGCCGGCCTTGTCACCGAACTCCTTGTACAGAGCCGCCCGCGACACCCCGGCACGATCAGCCACCTGCCCCATGCGCACCCGGTCCCAGCCGCGGTCGACAGTCAGGTCGTGGGCAGCCTCGAGGACAGCCAGGCGCATGTGCTCCTTGAATCGTTCGCGCATTGACGGTGCCCGCATGACAGAAAGGTTAGCGATTCCTGTCTCGCGATCGACTCGCGTCACTGACTTGGACACGGCCACACGCTACCTAGCGTGCTCGTCGGCCAGTTGGTCGACCATCGCTGCGAGGGTGTCCTGAAGTCTTTGCACACCCGCAGCGGCTCCCGTCGCCGTCGGCAATTCTCGGAGGTCCTCGAGCGGGACCGGGTCCCCGACCAGCAGGGTGACCCGACGACGGCGGCCCAGCACCACCCTTCCTTCGTAAGCTGGCGCGATGGCCTGCACACCCCATTGGGCGACGGGGATCAATGGGACTGACGTCTCGAGCGCGATGCGAACAGCACCCGACCTGAGCGACATCAGACGTGCATCCGGTCGGTTCGTGATCGATCCCTCCGGGTAGACGACGACGAGGGCGCCGCGATCCACTGCTTCGATCGCGGCGCGGATCCCGGCTCGCCCGTCGGAGCGGTCGACCTGGACGTGGCCGGCCGACCGAAACCACCAGCCCACTGCTCTGCTCTGAAACAGGCTCGATTTTGCCATGAACCGGGGGGTCCGGCCCTGGGCGAGGACCATCTCCGCGAGGAAGAGCGGGTCGGCTTGGGAGACATGGTTGGCCGCCAGTACTGCGCCCCCCGACCCGGGAAGGCGCTCTGTACCGCGCCAGTCCGCTCTCCTGACGAGCAGCAGAAGGGGTTTGCAGACGACCAACGCGAGCCACCATGCAGGGCCGCGGGCGTCCGCGGGTGCGCGTCGCACGCCTGCGGACTGATGCGAGTCACGGGCGCCCGGAACGAAAGGCAGAAGTCTCATCGCGGGCCCTGCCGTCGACCTCCAAACCATCCTTGTTCACCTCGGGGGTCAGACGTTCGGTGGTGACCACGACCAGTGGTCGGTCTGCTTGCTCACACCGCCACCTCCGGTGTCAGGGCAGTCGTGTCGACGGCGACTTGGCCGAGAATGCCGTTGGTGGTCATGGAGTCCCCGGGGCGGTTGACGCTGTCAGCGGCGACCGGCTCGCCCTGCCTGAGGTAGTAGCAGGTGCGGTTTCGGTCAGAGGTGGGGTCACCGCTCAGGACGATGTCGTCATAACCGTTGTTGAGTCCCGCGATCCGCAGCTTGTGGTCGTACTGGTCCGACCGGGACCATGGGAGCGCCGACACCTTCTTGTCCCTTCCACAGATCGTCCTTGTTCCTTCCACAGGTCTTCGAGAAGGAGGTCGCTGGTAGGGCAACATCGGCTCGTCACCGGCCCACGATGTCACCGGACCAACCCTCCCGGCGGAGGCGGGTGGCCGACTGCGCGCCGGCATGGCTGGCGCCGACCACCACCGCGCGCCCCGAACTCATCCGGTTCCCTTGGGGGTGAGCTCGACCATCAGCTTGCTGATGCCGCGAACGAAGTTGGACTGCACGTACTCCGGCTCACCGACGACATCGATCCTCTCGAAGCGTGGGAGCAGCTCCTCCCAGAGGATCCGCAACTGCAGCTCGGCCAATCGGTTGCCCATGCACCGATGGACGCCGAACCCGAAAGCGATGTGGTTGCGGGCGTTGGGCCGGTCGATGATCAACTCGTCCGGCCGCTCGAACACGGACTCGTCCCGGTTACCTGACGCGTACCACATGACCACCTTGTCACCCTTGCGGATGAACTGGCCGTTCACCACGGTGTCGGTCTTGGCGATCCGCCGCATGTAGGCAAGAGGGGTCTGCCAGCGGATGATCTCCGAGACCATGTTGGGGATCAGATCCGGATTGGCCTTCAGCTTCTCGAACTGGTCGGGGAACTGGTTGAGCGCGAGAACCCCCCCACTCATCGAGTTGCGGGTGGTGTCGTTGCCCCCGACGATGAGCAGGATCAGGTTGCCGGCGAACTCCATTGGTCGCTTGATCAGGTCCTTGGTGGCCTCGTCGCTCTGCAGCATCGTGATCAGGTCGAAACCCGGCTCTTCTCCCTCCGCCAGGCGGGCGGCCTTGTCATGCCACAGTGCGCTGAGTCCACGCGCCATGTCGACCATGCCCTTGAACAGCTCGTCGTTGTCGGAGGGCCCTCCATTGGCCTGCTCCATGGAGGTGGCCAGGTCCGACCACTCGACAAGCTTGTGGCGCTGCTCGTAGGGGAAGTCCAGCAAGGTCGCCAGCATGCGCGCGGTGAGCTCGATCGACACCGTCCTCACCCAGTCGAAAGGCTCGTTGACGGGCAGGTTGTCCAGGACGTCCCTGACGCGCTCCCGGATGAGGCCCTCCATCTCGCGCAGGTTCTTGGGAGCCACCACGCCTTGGACGGCGCGCCGTTGAACGTCGTGCCTGGGCGGATCCATGGCGATGAACATGGCGATGTCCATGAACCGCGGCGGCGCCCCGATGACGATCAGGGGCTCGGCGGAGAAGGCCTCGTGGTTCTTGTCCACAGCGATGATGTCGGCGTGCCGCGTCACCGACCAGAACGGCCCGAACGGACTGTTGGGCTGGTAGTGCACCGGGGCCTCGTTACGCAGGCGCTCGAAGTAGGGGGCCCACTGCCCCTGTCGGTACAGGAAGGGGTTGCTGAGGTCGATGTCTTCGAGCGCGAGTTCTTCGACCGGCGGGATCGGGCGTTCGACGAACATCTTCTGCCCGTTCGTGCCCGTCAACCAACGTCGGCTCTTGTCGTAGAGGTGCGCGGCCTGGACCTGGCGATCCAGGGGTATGGCGGCGTCGACCTTCGTCTTCACTGCGTCAGGGATCTTCATCTCGTCAACACCTCCTGTTACATCTGGAATTCAGGCAACTGCACGGTCAAGCCGTCCCATGACCGGGAGACCTGGACTTGGCACGACAGTCGCGACGTCGGCTCTCGCTCGGGGTTCATCGACAGCATCTCCTCCTCCTCCGGGCCGGAGGGGCCGACCTTGGCGGCCCAGGCGGAATCGACGATCACGTGGCAGGTGCCGCATGCGGCCTCTCCGCCGCAGTCACCATCGATGCCCGGAATGGCGTTGTTCGTGGCGACCTGCATCAGCGAGCAGCCCTCCTCGATGGGCGCCTCGTGCTTCTCCCCGTCGTATGACACGAAGGTAACGACTGTCATCTACAACTCCCTCACTATTGACTACGTCATCGACATTTTCTCCAGTATTGTCGTTGATATCGGCGATGACCATGTTGAATCGTGTCATCCTGCTGTGAGATCGGGTCACGTGAGGAGCGCTGTGCAGAGAAGCGAGCCGGGCGTCCCAGCGCTTGCCTTCGCGCAGCTGCTGGCCAGTCCGGCGATCGATCCGGACAGTGCCGAGCAGTTCCGTGCCATCATGGCGCGCGAGGGAACCGGGGAACTGTCTCTGATCCGGACCCAGGAGCAGGCACCGCTGCGGTGGTTTCGCGAGGTCTACCCGGACCTCGATGCCGAGCAGGCAACGAAGCTGGGGATCGCCTGCGCGGAACAGGCCCAGCTCACGTCCTTCGGGCCGTTGAGCGTGCCGCTGGTCAGCGCAGGAACCGTCGCCCAGGTCGTTCAGCTGTTGACCTATCTTCCCGTGATCACCGAGGCCGTCACCACCCAGTCCGATCCCCAGCGCGACGACCTGACGATCCGGCTCACCGGGAACGCGGCAGACCCCGACCTGGACTGTCTCGCCGTCACCTACTGCGGACTCGCCCTCATGCGGTTGGTCGACCGACTGGTCGACGACGCGTCGGAGGTGACCATGCATAGTCGCTGGCCGGAGCCAAGCAGCGGGGCTCGAGAAGCCTGGCCGGGGGCGCGGCTCATCTTCAACGCCCCCCTGTCCTATGTGCACATCCCTGAACGGACGCTACACGCGGCCTGCCGCTTCCCCGACCCAGTCGCCTACGACGTCGCCGTCACCAGCCTCCAGCAGGCGCTCGAACGTCAGGGCGGCAGCCCGGAGTTCACCCGCAGAGTGCGGGCGTTGCTCGAGGACGGGTCCGGGGTGAGGACCCTCCAGTCGGTCGCGAATGAGTTCTCGATCTCCTCGAGTACCCTGAAACGCCGGCTCGCCGCGGAGGGAACCAGCTTCCGCGAACTCCTCCAGGAGTCACTGCTCGACCGCGCCCGGATACGGCTGCTCGACCGCTCCACGTCTGTCAGTGAGGTCGCCGCCGAACTGGGCTACAGCGACCTCACGAACTTCTCGCACGCCTTCAAAGGGTGGACCGGCAGCTCACCGAGCCACTTCCGACGCGCCCACCAGCACCCTTGAGTACCACTTCCGCAGCCCCTAAGAAGGACCGCGCCCGGCGGGAGTGGCTCACCAGGTGCTCCCTTATGAGTCCACGGATCCTTCCGGAGTGGTCTTACCGGTGGTAGCTGGAGGAGTGAAGGCAGGGTCAGGCCCCGCAGCGGCGGTGACCATAGGTCCGTAGGCCTGGTGGAGAGCGGACAGAATGCGGCCCAGGGGGAGGTCGTCGAAGTTGCCGTGGTCTCGTACGTACTCCATGTGCCGAGTCCCGTCGGAGGTGAAGGCGTGCATGAGCGCGTCGCTCCGTCCCTCGAATTCGACCGGTGGCACGCCGAATCGTTCGCATAACTCGACATTGAAGGCAGGTGTGGCCTTCAGCCATCGTCCGTCGATGTAGGCGCTGCAATAGCCGTGATAGACGAACAGATCCGTTCCACCCATGACGGCTCGTAAGGTGTCGGTCTGCAGATGGTTCCGTACATCGGCGAAGCCGAGTCGGGTAGGGATGCCCGCGGCCCGCAGAACCGCGGCCAGTAGCACCGCCTTGGGCACGCAGTAGGCGCGGCCGGCCTGGAGGACGTGGCTCGCCCGGTAATGCTCAGGATCCTCGGAGACCGAGTAGGGGTCGTACCAGATTTGGTCACGCACTGCAGCAAAGAGCAGGGACGCTCTCTCTCGGGGGCTCGACGCGCCGGCGATCACGTGCTGGGTGAAGTCGCGTACCGAAGCGTGGTCGTGATCGAGGAAGAAGGTCGCCTCAAGGTGCGATCCCGGCGCCGGCGTCATCGCCGCACCGCGGTGTTGACCGGACCGTCAGTCTTGAGCGCTACGGCCGTGCGCGGCCAGCCGGCCGGCTGCTTGCCGGGCACTGCCGAGGTGCAGACGTCGGGCATCCGCCGCACCAGGTCACCGACCTCTTCCAGCCACCGGTCGCACACGGGGCGTCGCCGTTCCAACGCGGGACCGCTTCGACGGGCTCGGGGTGCGCCCATTCCGGGCGAGAGGTCCCTCATCGCGCGCTCAACAGAAGGTCGTTGTCCACAGCAACCCCTACGCTCTGGGCGAGATCACGCATGATCAGCCAAACTTGATGGGCGATCCGGGTGGTCACCTCTTCCTTCGACTCATCGTGGTGGTCCAGCCACCAGATGATCCCCGCGTCGACCATGCCCATCAACCCCGCCATCACGCCGTCCGGGGGATCGACTTGTACTTCGGATGTGCGCATGTATGCCGAGGCTGCGGCCACCACCTCGCCGAGGAACCGTGTGCGCCCCAACCTGGCCCGGTGTGTTTCCTTGTTCTGCTGGCGCGCCGCCATGAAGCGATACAGGTTGGGATGACCGGCAGCCCATCCGATGGCAGCGCCTATCACGCCTTCGATGATGGTGGGAGCTGTACCGCTCACGCGCATGGCGGGACGAACGGTGTCGATGAGCTGATCAGCCGCGAATCGGAGCACTTCTCGTTCGAGGTCTTCCTTGCTGTGGAAGTGCCGGTAGACGTGAGGCCTCGCAACCCCCGCCCGTTCCGCGATCTGGGCAGTACCGACGCCGGGACCGTACTCCTCGATCGCACGAGCCGCGGCCACCACGATCTGCTCTCGCCGTGCCGACCGGTGCGATTCGTGCGCCGTCGATCGGCGCACCACGGCCGTGTCCACCCACCTCGCAAGATCCACGACCACATTCTAACCCGAAAGGGACTGGCGCGGTACAGGGTGTACCCGTAGCCTTCGGGCACACCCTGTACCCGGCGAATACTCCCTGGAGGACCCATGCCCAGCCGCCGTTCACCCTGGATGAACCAGGACCTCGACGACTTCCGTCAACTCGCCCGGACGTTCTGCGAGAGGGAGATCAAGCCCAACATCGAGCGGTTCATCGAACAGAAGCGCGTCGACCGCGAACTCTGGACCCGCGCCGGCGAGCTCGGCCTGTTGTGCGCCTCCATTCCCGAGGAGTACGGCGGGGGCGGCGGCAACTTCTTCCACGAGGCAATCCTTATCGAGGAGCAGGCCCGCATCGGTGACAGCAGCTGGGGGGCCGCACTCCACAGCGGCATCGTGGCGCACTACCTGCTGCACTACGGCACCGAGGAGCAGAAGCGCGAGTGGCTGCCCAAAATGGCCTCCGGCGAGGTCGTGACCGCCATTGCGATGACCGAGCCGGGGACCGGTTCCGACCTCCAGGGAATCAAGACGAAGGCAGTCAGAGAAGGCGACGACTACGTCATCAACGGAGCCAAGACCTTCATCACCAACGGCTACCACGCAGACATGGTGCTCGTCGCCTGCAAGACCAGCCCCGATCAGGCTGCTGCAGGCGTCTCACTGGTCATCGTGCCGACCAGCTCCGAAGGATTTCGACGCGGCCGTCTCCTCGGCAAGATCGGCCTCAAGGGGCAAGACACCTGCGAGCTCTTCTTCGATGACGTACGTGTGCCTTCCAGCAATCTGCTCGGCACCGAGGAGGGGCAGGGCTTCGTCCAGCTCATGATGCAGCTCCCGCAGGAGCGGCTCATCGTCGCCGTCAGTTGCGCCGCGTCGATGGACTTGATGCTGGACCTGACACACGAGTACACACTCACGCGCGAGGCGTTCGGCAAACCGATCTTCGGATTCCAGAACACCAAGTTCAAGCTCGCCGAGGTCGCCACCGAAGCCCGCGTCACCCGCGCCTTCATCGACGAGTGTCTCGACCTGCATGTCAAGAGCGAACTGGACATCCCCACCGCCGCGATGGCGAAGTACTGGAGCTCCGAACGCGCTCAGCAAGTCGCCGACACCTGCCTGCAACTCCACGGCGGCTACGGCTACATGGAGGAGTATCCGATCGCGCGCGCATGGACCGACCTGCGGATCAGTCAGATCTACGCCGGCACCACCGAGATCATGAAGGAGATCATCGCCCGGTCTCTCCCGGCACCTGTCATGGGACAGTAGCGACGGCCCGCTGGCCACATTGACCTCGCCAAATTCCGTGGTGGTGACGGGCGCCGGGGCGTGTGTCGCGTGCCGGGGAACGGCTTGGACCGTCCATCAGAGGCGTGCCTGGGCTCAGACGCAATCCCTGGCCCCGGTTCATTCCCGGCACCCTGGCGTCGGTGGCGGCGAAGAAGTGCCGCAGCCGGGCCGTCGGCGTCTGTCCGCGGGCCGCTGTCGCCGGGGTCGGGCGCGAAAGCCAGTGGTAGAACCCAGAGGTCGACACGGCCAGCCGAGCGCTCATCGTGTCCACCGGGTTGGTCTCGGCGGCGTCGATTCTGCAGGTGTCGAGGTACTCGTACTCCAGCTCCTTGAGCCGTGCCCGCTCATCGAGCGTCACCTCGGTCTCGGTGCCACCGCCACCGTGGGTCTCGCGGTACTTGTTCAACCCACAGCTCGTCGTGGAATTCCTGGCTGAACGGTCTGCGAGATGCACTCACTGCTGGGTGTCATCTCGGTGGGCCCCTCACTCTGGAAGGGCCCCCTGTCCGAGCTCACCGCAGCAGGCCACACCTTTGAAGAAGTCTTGACGCTTGAAACCACCCCGGCGCGCGACTGGTGAACTCGACCGGGGCGAGCTGACCGGCACCCGCGGGGACCCGACCGAGCACCGGGACTCCGGTCAGGCGGGGCAGATCCTCGAGGTTGCAGCGCTCGGCGAGACTCGGGACGGACGGCCAGGAGCCGATGACGATCCCCGCGCAGCGTAGACCCGCGGCCCCGATGGCGCGGATGGTGAGCTCGGTGTCCGACAGCGTGCCCAGTCCCGCGCGGGCGACCACGACCACCGGGGCGTCGAGCGACCGGGCGAGGTCGAGGACGGTGAGGTCCGGGCCGAGTCGCACGAGCACACCGCCGGCGCCCTCGACGAGGTCGAGTCGCGACCCGGCGGACGCCACACCGGGGGGCTCGCCGAGCCACTCGCGGATCGGGTCGAGCAATCCGGGCAGCGTGGACTGCGGCAGGCCGGCGACGCGGGCGGCGGTCTCGGGTGCCAGCGGATCGGGCAGCCGACGGACCTCCAGCACCCGCCGCACACCGGACAGGCGCGCGGCCTCGTGGGCGTCGCCCGGCTCGCCCGGGCCCAGCCCCGTCTGG
>NZ_JAALDT010000370.1:0-4656 GCF_014144995.1 Dietzia sp. DQ11-71
AGCCGGAGCAGAGGGCGCAGAGACGACCGAAGCCGGCCCTGCCGGGGCCTGGGCGCGAACCGCGGCGGGTGCACCGCCGCCGGGCATCGCGGCCAGGCGGCGACGCAGCTCCGTGACACGCTCCTCCCGGCCGAGGCCGGACAGGTCGACAGGTGACGTCGCCACTACCATCATCCCCACCTCCCACCGGGTCCGACACGCCGGACAGACCATTGATCGAATGGCTTTTCGAGTACGCGATCAGTGAACACCACGGGTACGACATCGCGCAAGAACACCTGTTCGACAGGCCGGAACGCGCTTCACCGTCGGACCCACCGGCTACGCTGTGTCCACCACAGAGAGGACAGCCATGGCCGGACTACGCTTCCGACTCCGACAGATCAGCCGCCGCTTCTGGTTTCTCCCCGCCGTGATGACCCTCGTCGCGTTGGGCCTCGCCCACCTGGGGACGTGGTTGTCCACCAACCCGGGCACGAGTGACGAGGCGGCCTCCTGGATCTACGGCGGCGGCGTGGAGGGCTCCCGGAGCATCCTCGCCGCCGTGGCGAGCAGCTCGATCGGCGTCGGCGGCACCGTCTTCTCCATCACCATCGCCGCCCTCTCCTACGCCGCCGGCACCATGGGGCCGCGCCTGCTCCAGAACTTCACCGAGGACCGCGGCAACCAGATCACACTGGGCGTCTTCATCTCCACCTTCGCCTTCAGCCTCTACAGCCTCCGCACGGTCACCGGTGGCGACGAGGGGACCCCGTTCGTCCCCCAGTACAACGTCACCCTCGCCCTCATCCTGGCGCTCGGGTGCATCAGCGCACTCGTGTACTTCATCGGCCACGTCACCGGGTCGATCAACACCACCCGCGTCGTGAACCTCCTCACCACGGATCTACGTTCCTCCCTGCTCACCGCCACCGAACTGACGGATCCGGACCGCGATGTGCTGCCCCCACCAGAGGAGGAGTTCTGGGCGGACGCGGAGACTCTCCTCGTGGAGAAGGGCGGCTACCTGCAGCTCGTCGACCACGGGCGGCTCGTCGAACTCGCCGTCGAGACCGGGACGACGATCCGGCTCCTCGTGCGACCCGGGGACTATCTCTATCCGAACTCCCCCGTGGCCGAGGCCGTCCCCACCCTGCCCGAGGGCATCATGCCCGCCCTCACGGTCGGTGAATCCCGTACCCGCGACCAGGATGTCGAGCACGCCGTCCGTCTACTCGCCGAGGTGGGCACGCGTGCCCTGAGCCCCGGGACCAACGACCCGTTCACCGCCGTCGACGTCGTGGACCGCTTCGGGGACGCCCTGTGCACCCTCGAGGACAGGGAATGGCCGACCGGGGTGCACGCCAGGGACGGGGAGGTCCGCCTCGTCGTGGCGACCTCCGACTTCGCCGGCCTCGTCGCCACGATGTTCGACCAGATGCGGCAGTACGGTGCGGGTGCGCCAGCGGTCAGCATCAGGATTCTCGACGTCCTCGCCGTCGCGACGCAGGTCCTCGATGACCCCGACCGTCGTGCGGTCCTCACCCACCACGCCACGAAGCTCCGTGACGACGCCCTCGAAGCCACCCGCAACGCCGACGACCGGATCACCATCGAGCGTCGTCACCGCGCCGTACTGGACGCCGCCGGATAGCGGGGCCGAGCCAAACGGCAGGGCCCACCGACGTTCCTCCGATACCCTCCGGGCGGCGACCCCACGCCTCTACCCTTGCGGGCATGAAGGCCTCCGTCGGGAATCGCATCGTGCTCATCGGCGCCGGGGACGTGGGTATCGCCTACGCCTACGCGCTCGTCAACCAGGGACTGGCCGACCATCTGACCATCATCGACATCGACCACGACAAACTCGTCGGAGAGGTCATGGACCTCAACCACGGGGTCGTGTGGGCACCCTCCCCCACCCTCGTCACCGAGGGCACCTATGCCGACTGCACCGACGCCACCATGGTGGTCATCTGCGCCGGCGCAGCCCAGAAACCCGGCGAGACCCGCCTCGACCTCGTGGGCAAGAACATGACGCTGTTCGAGAACATCGTCGGTGACGTCATGGCAACCGGGTTCGACGGCATCCTGCTGGTGGCCACCAATCCCGTCGACATCCTCACCCAGGCGTCGTGGCGCTACTCCGGGCTCCCCGCCGCGCAGGTCATCGGCTCCGGCACGATCCTCGACTCGGCGCGTTTCCGGTTCATGCTGGGCCAGTACTACGACGTGGCACCGATGAGCGTGCACGCCTCGATCATCGGGGAACACGGCGACACCGAGCTGCCGGTCTTCTCCTCCGCCAACGTCTCCGGGGTGCCGCTGCGCCGCGACCTGGCGGGCGACCCGGCCAAGCGGGAACGTCTGACGCAGATCTTCGACGAGACCCGGGACGCCGCCTACCGGATCATCGACTCGAAGGGGTCCACCAGCTACGGCATCGGGATGGGGCTGGCCCGCATCACCCGGGCGGTGCTGCGCAACGAGCAGGTCTCGCTACCGGTCTCCACCCTGCTGCGGGGCGAGTACGACCAGGACGGGATCTTCATCGGGGTGCCCGCGGTGATCGGGCGGACCGGCGTCCAGCGGGTGGTGGAGCTGGAGCTCGACACCACCGAACGCGAACAGTTCGCCCGCAGCGCGAGTGCACTGCGGGCGGTGTCCGAACAGTTCGAGATCCTGCGCTGACTCAGAGCGCGCCGGGGGGATCACTGGCCGGGAAGGACTCGTCACCCCACTCGTCGGCGACCGCGTCGTCGTGGTCGTACCGGGCCTTGTCCGCGGGCTCCTCGGAATGCTCGCCGACACGGTCAGGGTTCTGCGGACTCGTCATGATTCATCCTCCTGCCGCCGTACGGGGCGTACGACGAGAATCAGGTTACCGGAGACCATCACCTCACCGCCGGGACGACCGGACACCCGGGACCGCTACAGGAACAGAGGCGCACAATGCACACCACCCACTACACCGACACCCTGATCCTGCCCGCCCCGGACACCAGGGCCGTGGCGGCGACCGCCCCGCCCTCCGGGAAGGGGTCGGTCGCCGAGCTGCAGTACGAACGACTCTCGGGCGAGGACTACAGGTGGACGAGCGATGACCTGATATTCGACGTGTACTGCCAGCGCAAGGACATAGCCGAAGTCGACCGCGCAGCCGAACGCGAACGGTTCTTCTCCACGGGCCAACCGTGCCTGCGCACCTCCCCGCTGGCCAAGACCTACGGCTGGGCGCTGCACTTCGACTCCGACGGGCGCATCGCGCTGCTGCCGATGGACTCGACGCGCGTGGCCGAGCTCGAGGCGGACCCGACGGTGACGGTCAGGGCCGCCATGAAGAGTTCCCGTTAGTAGCCCGGCTCGACATCCGGCAGGAGACGCAACCACTCGAGCACAGGACCGGAGATCACCTGGCCGAACTGCTCGTACCCGCCGGGCCCGGGGTGGGCGCCATCGCCGGCGGCGACCTCGCGCATCCACTGACCACCCGCCAGCAGCACGTCGAAGGTCGGCACGAACGGCACCCCGGCCTCGTCGCACACCTGCGCCATGGTCTCGGCCCGGGCGGCGATACGCTCGTTGACCTCGTCCCACACCACCGGCGGCGGCCCCACCACGAGGAACCGCCCCTCGGGCGCCCGGTCGATCATTCCGCGCAGCGCCGCGACGGTGCCCGCCTCGTCGACGCGCAACGCACCCTCGTGCTCCATGACGTCGTTGACGCCGAACTCCGCGATCACCGCGGTCGTGGGGAACGCGGCCCGCCGACGATCGACCTCGTCCCAGCGGGCCAGGATCATCTCGGAGGTGTCCCCGCCGATCCCGGCGACCGCGGCGTGGATGTGCACACCGGCCGCGGGGCCGGCCTCGATCAGGTGCGCGGTCCACCCGCGGCCCGTGTCATCGCCGTATCCGGCCACCAACGAGTCACCGATGATGCACACGGGCAGGTCGCGCGGTTCGCTCATACCGGTCACGCTATCGGTCCGGGTGGGTGCGCGGAGCCGACCGGTCGAGAAGTCACTCCGGCCGGCCGGCCGCGGGGATCAGTCCAGGTGCCGGGACTGCGCCCAGCGGGTCAGCGCGTGCCGGTTGGACTGCTGGGTCTTGCGGAGGACGTTGGAGGCGTGGGTCTCCACCGTCTTGACCGAGATGAACAACTCCTCGGCGATCTCCTTGTAGGTGTAGCCGCGGGCCAGCAGCCGCAGCACCTCTTTCTCACGCGGGGTGAGCGAGTCGACCTCGGGGTCGTGGACGGGCTCGCCACGATCGGCGGGGCCCGGGGAGGCGCGGGCGAACGCGTCCAGCATGAACCCGGCCAGTCGCGGGGAGAAGACGGCATCCCCGTCGGCGACCCGACACACGGCGTCGGCCAGGTCCTCGCCGGTGATGGTCTTGGTGACGTAGCCGCGCGCGCCGGCCCGGATCACGGCGATCACGTCCTCGGCGGCGTCGGAGACGCTCAGCGCGAGGAAGGTCGGTTCCGGGGCGCGGGCGGGATCGGCCACGCCGCCCGGGTCGGCCCCCAGCACCGACCGCAGCACGGCCACGCCGCCGCCGTCGGGCATGTGCACGTCGAGCAACACCACGTCGGGACGCACCCGGTCGATGCCGGTCACGGCCTCGGCGACGGAGCCCGCCTCGCCGACGACCTCGATGGTCGACTGTCCGGCG
>NZ_JAALDT010000371.1:0-870 GCF_014144995.1 Dietzia sp. DQ11-71
GCCCGTGGCGGTCGCCGCCCACGGCATCGGGGTCGAAGCCGCGTCCGCGGTCGCGGACGAACGCGCTGACCGTGCGTCCGTCGTTCTCCACGAACACGTCGGCGGTGTCGACGCCGGCGTGCTTGGCGACGTTGACCAGGGCCTCGCGGACGGCACCCAGGACGGCCTCCCCGGCGTCTCCGACCGGGCCGTCACCGCCCACCACGACCTGGTCCACCCGCAGTCCGTAGACGTCCTCGACGTCGCCGACCATCACCTCGACCGCCCCCGCGAAGGTCGCCGCGCCCGAGGACATCCGGGAGCCTGCGCCGAACAGCCACTGCCGGAGCTCCCGTTCCTGCCGGCGGGCGAGCCGCGCCACCTGGCCCGGGTCATCGGACCTCTTCTGGATGAGTGCCAGGGTCTGCAGGACGGAATCGTGCAGGTGGGAGGCGATGTCGCTGCGTTCGGACTCGCGGATCCGCGCCGCGCGCTCCTCCTCGAGGGACCGCCACAGTCGCAGTCCGACCGGCACGCTGAGCAGTCCCACGCCGACGAGGGTGGCCACGACCGCGAGGAGGGACGACCGCAGCGCGGCGAACTCGACCTGACCGAGGACGACGACGGCGAGCCCGACGACGACGAGGGTGGCCCCTGCGGTGACCCTGGCCCAGTCGAAGACCGACCGCGGCGCGACTCGTCCCCCACCGTCGTACTGCTGCCAGACCAGCCCGGCCCCCAGGGCCACGACGAGGACGGGGACGATGACGCTCAGTCCCGTGGCGGTGGTCACCATGAACGAGAGCACCGCGCCCGCCACCGCCACGACGGCCAGTGCCATGCCGCGTCTGCGCTCGCGCTCGTCGCCCCGGCCCGCGCCCGCCGGCGCGG
>NZ_JAALDT010000372.1:0-1352 GCF_014144995.1 Dietzia sp. DQ11-71
AGGTCCGTGCCGCGGCGGCGGTCATCAGCGCGTCGACGCTGGGCACCACCTCGGCACGGACCTGCCACGCGTGGCGACCGTCGGGCAGCGCGACGTGCGAGCCCGGCATCCGGCCCTCGCCCGACCCGCCCCCGGCGGTGACCTTGGGCCACAGGGTGCGGCGCTTCCACGCAGTCCCCGGCACCGGCGCGTACCGGCCGGGGCCCGTGACGTAGCCGTGGATCATCTCCACGACGCTGGGCACGTCGATGGTGTGACCGTGCACGTACAGCTGCGCGACGGCGTGCAGGAGCGTGTCGGCCTCGGACTCCTTGCGCTTGAGCGCATGGAGCAGGTTGGGCTCCATGAGGCCGGCGTCGAAGCACGTCGCGGCCACCGACATCGCGGCCACCGGGTTGGGGGCCAGCTCGAGGAACGTCACGTACCCGGCGTCGACGGCCTTGCGTACGGCGTGGGTGAACCACACGGAGTGCCGCATGCCCTTGACCCAGTACTCCTCCGCGTGGACCGGCTCGTGACCGGCGCGGTAGAAGGTCTCGCGGTCGACGGAGGAGAACAGGCCGGAGGTGAGCTCGCGCGGCTCGAGACCCGCGATCTCCGCGGCCAGCTCACCGAGGAGCATGTCCACGTCCGAGGTGTGGCCGGCGCCGCGGACCTGCAGCTGGCGGGCGAACTTGCCCTGCTCCTCGACCCACGCGACGAAGTCGGCGACGGGCTTGGCACGGCCGCCGACCGTGGTGTGGGTGGGCGCGGCGTAGACGGCGGGCTCGATGGAGGCGAACTGCGGGTTGTCGGCGATGATCTGCGCGATCTCCTCGGCCGAGTACTCGACCAGCGCCATCGCGCCGGCCTCATCCTCCGAGACCTGCCCCTCGGCGTCGCCCATGAGACGCGAGCGCACGCAGATCACGCGGACGGCGTCCTCGAGGCCGAGGCCACCGGTCGCGTAGGCCGCGGCCACCTCACCCATCGAATGCCCGATCACGGCCTCGGGCTTGGCCCCGAGCGCGCGCAGGGTGTCGACCAGCGCCACCTGGATGGCGAAGATCCCGACCTGGGAGTTCTCCAGCTCGTACGTCTGTGAGTCATCGAGGATCAACTCCGCGATCCGGTAGCCGGCCTCGAAGTCGATGAGCTCGTCCACCGCGTCCAGGCACGAGGCGAACAGCGGGTTGGACAGGTAGAGCTCCTTGGCCATCTTCCGGTGCTGGGACCCGAAGCCGGAGAACACCCACACGTCGCCGGTGCCGGCGGGGGCGTCGGCGCTGAACACGCCGGGACCGGGGTCGCCGGCGGCCAGCGCGCGCAGGCCCGCCACGAGCTCATCGCGGGTGTGGCCCACGACGGCTCCG
>NZ_JAALDT010000373.1:0-5983 GCF_014144995.1 Dietzia sp. DQ11-71
CTCGGCCGACCGGGTGCGCTCGGCGCGGGGTACTTCAGGGGGCGCGTACACCGGCGAGGCCGCCATCGCCCGCCTGCACGACGCGGCGAGCACGGGCACCGCCGTCACCGTCTCGGTCGTCGACGCCCAGGGCCGGTCCACCGCGCGACTGCTCGTGCCGGCCTCCGTCGGCGGGGGTCGGATCGAGGGGATCGAGCCCGATTCCGCCGAGCCCGTCACCCTCCCGCTGCACCGCGTGATCTCCGTCTCCGACGTCGACCCGACCCGCTGACCCGGATTCCTGGACAATGAAGGGTCGGACCCACGCGGGTCCGGTGAGACCCCGAGGAGGGCCGGAGTGAGTGGTGGACCGCTGATCGTCCAGTCGGACAAGACCGTGCTGCTGGAGATCGACCACGATCAGGCGAACGACGCGCGCCAGGCGCTGGCCCCGTTCGCCGAGCTGGAGCGCGCCCCCGAGCACGTCCACACCTACCGGATCACGCCGCTGGCGCTGTGGAACGCCCGGGCCGCCGGCCACGACGCCGAGCAGGTGGTCGACGTGCTGGTCAACTTCTCCCGCTTCCCCGTCCCGCAGCCGCTGCTGGTGGACATCGCCGAGACCATGGCCCGCTACGGCCGGCTCCAGTTGGTCAAGAGCCCGGTCCACGGACTGACCCTGGTCTCCCTGGACTCCGCAGTGCTCGCCGAGGTCAAACGCCACAAGAAGATCGCCCCGATGCTCGGCGCCGACATCGACACCGACACCGTCGTGGTGCACCCGTCCGAGCGCGGCCGCCTCAAGCAGGAGCTGCTCAAGGTGGGCTGGCCCGCCGACGATCTGGCCGGGTACGTCGACGGCGAGGCCCACGACATCGACCTGTCCACCGAGACCGAGCCCTGGGAGCTGCGCGACTACCAGCAGATGGCCGCCGACTCGTTCTGGGCGGGCGGCTCGGGTGTCGTCGTGCTGCCCTGCGGCGCGGGCAAGACGATGGTCGGGGCGGCCGCGATGGCCAAGGCCAAGGCCACCACGCTCATCCTGGTGACCAACACGGTCGCCGGTCGGCAGTGGAAGCGGGAGCTGCTGGCCCGCACCACGCTGACCGAGGACGAGATCGGTGAATACTCCGGTGAGCGCAAAGAGATCCGCCCGGTCACCATCGCCACCTACCAGGTGGTCACCCGCAAGACCAAGGGCGTCCACCGGGCGTTGGAGCTGTTCGACTCCCGCGACTGGGGGCTGATGATCTACGACGAGGTGCACCTGCTGCCCGCGCCGGTGTTCCGGATGACCGCGGACCTGCAGTCCCGGCGCCGACTCGGGCTCACCGCCACCCTGGTGCGCGAGGACGGCCGCGAGGGTGACGTCTTCTCCCTCATCGGACCCAAGCGGTACGACGCCCCGTGGAAGGACATCGAGGCGCAGGGCTGGATCGCCCCGGCCGACTGCGTCGAGGTACGGGTGACGCTCACGGAGAACGAGCGGATGCTCTACGCCACCGCCGAGGCGGAGGACAAGTACAAGCTGTGCTCGACCGCGCGGACCAAGATCCCGGTGGTCAAGAGCATCCTCGCCAAGCACGCGGGCGCCCCGACCCTGGTGATCGGTGCCTACCTCGACCAGCTCGAGGAACTCGGCGACGAGCTCGACGCGCCCGTCATCCAGGGCTCCACCTCCAACAAGGAGCGCGAGAAGCTCTTCAACGCGTTCCGCGCCGGGGAGATCTCCACGCTCGTGGTGTCCAAGGTCGCCAACTTCTCGATCGACCTGCCCGAGGCCAGCGTGGCCGTGCAGGTGTCGGGGACGTTCGGCTCCCGGCAGGAGGAGGCGCAGCGGCTGGGCCGGCTGCTGCGGCCCAAGCACGACGGTGGCCAGGCACACTTCTACTCGGTGGTCTCGCGCGACACCCTCGACGCCGAGTACGCCGCGCACCGGCAGCGGTTCCTCGCCGAGCAGGGGTACGCCTACCGGATCATCGACGCCGACGACCTGCTGGGGCCGCCGATCCCCGAGGTCGGCTGACGCCGGCGGCCACCCGCGGGTCCGGTCCGGACGGTTCCTGGGATACTGGACCCATGGCCGCCGATCGCACCCCCCGCGCCCCGCACGAGCAGTACCGCCTCGCCGACATCCCCGTCGACGACGCCTGGGTCCGCAAGCACAACGAGAGCCTCGCCGAGGTGCGGCGGCTGCAGTGGTCCGCGGGCATCCTCGGTGTGCTCGTCCTGGCCGCGGCCGTGGGCCTGCTCATCTACTCCGGCTTCGAGGCCTGGGCCTGGATCGTCGCCGCGCTGGCCGGGGTCTTCGCTCTCGGATGCCTGGCGATGATCGGGTACATCCCGCGCAAAATGGGCTCGATGCAGCGCACCTACGCCACCTCGGAACTCGTCCCGGCCATCATCGCCGAGGTGCGCCCCCGCGGGCTGACCCTCCTGGCGCTGGTCGACCGTGCCGTCGACCGCTCCGCCGGAAAGCTCCCCGCGCTGGCCGTCCGCAGCTGCGAGAAGCTCCCGGGTCACGACGTTCGCGTGGGCGAGCGCGTGCCGTGCGTGGCCGTGGTCGGCAACCGCAGCGCCCGCGGCGGCGACAACCTGTACCAGTTCATCTCACCCATGCCCGTCGCATGGGCGACCTCCGACAAGGCCGTCCTGCGCCGACTCGAGAAGGAGATCCCCTCCGGCGAGTGGGAGCGGGTGCGCCAGAACCTCGACCGGGTGGACGAGGTCTCGGCCACGCCGACGAGCCTGCTCCCCCTCGACTGAGCGGCCCCCCTCCCCCGGCATCTGTGCAAGCGACCGCCCTCACCCGGTTCCCGGCATCCGCGCGCCCTCGGCACGGCCGCACCCGTAGCCCGTCCGCGGCCTCACCCGCCGCCGGGCCCCCTGTGAACTAAGCGTCACGGGACCGTGATCCGACGCCACAGTTCCGCAACACCGCCTTCCTAGCCTGATCGGTACAGGCTCGAAGGAGGTCCAGGAATGACTGAGCACATCGTCGTCGTCGGGCACGGGATGGTCTCCCACCGATTCGTCTCCACCCTCGGCTCGCGGTACGCCGACACCGACCTGGCCGTCACGGTGATCGGCGAGGAACCCGATCCCGCGTACGACCGCGTGGGCCTCTCGGCCTATGTCGGCGCCTGGGAACGTGCGGCCCTGCACCTCGAGGACGCCCGCCACTCCGCCGACCCGCGGGTCACCGTCCGTTCCGGCCACCTCGTCACGGCGATCGACCGGGCGGCGCGGCAGGTCGAACTCGACTCCGGCGAGCGCATCTCCTACGACGCGCTGGTCCTGGCCACCGGCTCACGCGCGTTCGTCCCGCCCGTGCCCGGTCACGACCTGCCCGGCTGCCACGTCTACCGCACCCTCGACGACCTCGACGCGATCCGCGCGGCCGCCGAGACCGCAGGGCCCGGCGCGCACGGCGTCGTGATCGGCGGCGGGCTGCTCGGCATCGAGGCCGCCAATGCGTTGAGCCTGATCGGGCTGACCCCGCACGTCGTGGAGCGCAACGACCGGCTCATGCCCGTCCAGGTCGACGGTCGGGGCGGCGCGCTGCTGGGCGACCTCATCCGCGACCGTGGCATCGAGGTGCACCTGAGCGTGACCGACACGGTGATCGAACCGCGCGACGGTGCGGACGGTGACGGCGGGGTCCGGGTGACCCTGACCGGCGACGACGGCGAGACGACCGCGGTCGAGGCAGCGGTCGTGGTGTTCTCCGTCGGTGTGCGCCCCCGTGACGAGCTCGCCCGCGGGGCCGGGTTGGCACTGGCCGAGCGGGGCGGCGTGCTGACCGACCGGGCGTGCCGCACCTCGGACCCGCACGTGTTCGCGATCGGCGAGTGCGCGGCCATCGAGGGCACCTGCTACGGCCTGGTCGGACCCGGGTACGCCTCCGCCGAGGTGGTCGCCGCCCGGCTGGGCGACGGTCCGGGCGCCGACGCCGAGTTCACCGGCGCCGACCTCGCCACCAAACTCAAGCTCATGGGGGTCGACGTGGCCAGCTTCGGCGACGCCCACGGGCGCACGCCCGGCTGCCTCGAGTTGGTGGTGGACGACCCCGTCACGCGGACCTACTCCAAACTCGTCCTCAGCGACGACGCCCTGACCCTGCTCGGCGGGGTGTTCGTCGGGGACGCGGGCCCGTACCAGCTGCTCAAGCCGCTGCTCGGGCGCACCTTGCCGTCGTCCAATCCCCTGTCCCTCATCACTCCCGGCGCCGCGGCGGACGGCGGGGGTGTCGGCGTCGAGTCGCTGCCCGACGACGCCCAGATCTGTTCCTGCAACGCCGTCACCAAGGGCACGCTGCGCGACGCGATCTGCGGCGGGGCGTGCGACGTCCCGGCACTTAAGGCGTGCACCCGCGCCGGCACCTCGTGTGGGTCGTGCCTGCCGCTCATGCGTCAGGTGCTCGAGGCCGAGGGGGTCGAGCAGTCCACGGCACTGTGCGAGCACTTCGACCAGTCCCGCTCGGAGCTGTTCGAGATCGTCACGGTCACCGGGATCCGGACCTTCTCCGGCCTGATCGGGCGCTTCGGCCGCGGCTCCGGCTGCGACATCTGCAAGCCCACCGTCGCCTCGATCCTCGCCTCGACCAGCTCCGACCATGTTCTCGACGGCGAGCAGGCCTCGCTGCAGGACACCAACGACCACTTCCTGGCCAACATCCAGAAGAACGGCACCTATTCGGTGGTCCCGCGGATGCCCGGCGGGGAGGTCACGGCCGATCAGCTCATCGTGATCGGCGAGATCGCACGCGACCACGACCTGTACGTCAAGGTCACCGGCGGCCAGCGGATCGATCTCTTCGGCGCGCGTGTGGAGGAGTTGCCGCAGATCTGGCGACGCCTGGTCGACGCGGGCATGGAGTCCGGTCACGCCTACGGCAAGTCGCTGCGCACGGTGAAAAGCTGCGTGGGTACCTCGTGGTGCCGCTACGGCCAGCAGGACTCCGTGGGGATGGCGGTCCTGCTCGAGACTCGGTATCGCGGGTTGCGGGCGCCGCACAAGATCAAGATGGGCGTCTCCGGCTGTGCCCGCGAGTGCGCCGAGGCGCGCGGTAAGGACGTCGGGGTGATCGCCACCGAGACCGGGTGGAACCTCTACGTCGGTGGCAACGGCGGCGCGACCCCGCGGCACGCCCAGCTGCTGGCCGGGGATCTCACCGACGACCAGCTCATCCGCTACATCGACCGCACGGTGATGTTCTACGTCCGCACCGCCGAGCGCCTGCAGCGGATCGCACCGTGGCTGGAGTCGCTCGAAGGCGGCATCGACCACCTTCGTGAGGTCGTCTGCTCCGACTCACTGGGGCTCGCGGCCGAGCTCGAGGGCCGGATGGAATCGCATGTCGAGGGGTACGTGGACGAGTGGGCGGCCGTCCTGGACGACCCCGACAAGCTCGGCCGGTTCGTCTCCTTCATCAACGCCCCCGAGGCGCCCGACCCCACCGTGCAGTTCGAGGAGCGCGACGGCCGCAAGGTGCCGGTCCTGCTCGGTTCGCCGTCCATGCCGGCCCGCGTCTGACGGTCCCGCGCCGGACACCGGCCAGCTCTGCCGACCACCCCGCCCACGACTCCTGCTCACCAGCTCCGCCCACTACTTCCGCCCACGACTTCCGCTCACCAGTTCCGCCCACCAGGAGGAGATCCGTCATGACCACCACCCAGCTGTTCACCGCCACCCGCCCCGCTCCCGCATCGGGCGCCGCGCGCCCCGCCGAGATCGCCGTCTGCCCGGTCGGCCGCCTCATCCCGGGGCGTGGGGTCGCCGCCCTGCTGCCCGACGGCCGCCAGGTGGCGGTCTACAAGATCGGCGACGACGAGGTCCGCGCCCTCTGCAACATCGACCCCGTCGCCCGGGCCGCCGTGATGAGCCGCGGCCTGGTGGGCGACCGCGCCGGCGAACCCGCGGTGATCTCACCGATCGGCAAGCAGGCCTATGCGCTCGCCGACGGTCGCGGCCTCGACGACCCCTCGCACGGACTCTCGGTGTT
>NZ_JAALDT010000374.1:0-1668 GCF_014144995.1 Dietzia sp. DQ11-71
CCTGGATCCACCGATGAGATGAACTTCTAGCGCGGTGTGGGAACGCGAGAATGCCCTTCTGAACTGGCAAGATACGACTTGCTTAAGGTCCGTATCGCCAATTCAAGAAGGGCATCCCGCAGATGCAACTATCTCACACTCTGCCCGTAAGCTTCGCGACGTTCGATGAGCCCAACCTCGTGTCGGGCGCCGGCCTCGTGCCGCTGATGAAACTCGCCGACCGGGCGGGCCTGCACCGGCTCGGTGACGAGCATCTGAGCGTGCCCACCGACAAGGGCTCCAACGGTGGAGTGAAACTGGCCTCGCTCGTGGCCGGGATGGCCGCAGGCGCGGATAGCATCGACGACATGGCCCTGCTGCGCCACGGGGCGATGGGCACACTCTTCGACCGCCCGTACGCCCCTTCGACGCTGGGATCGTTCCTGCGGCAGTTCACCTTCGGCCACGTCCGCCAAACCGATGCGATCGCCTCGCGGTTCGTGCGCGCACTGGCCGAACACACCGGACTGCTCGGTCATGAGTCGGACACCGGGACGGTGATGGTCGATATCGACGACACGATCGTGGAGGTCTACGGACACGCCAAGCAGGGCGCCTCGTTCGGCTACTCCGGGGTACGTGGCCTGAACGCGCTGCTGGCCACGGTCTCCACCGAGCAGGCTGCTCCGGTGATCGCCGCTCAACGGCTGCGCAAGGGCTCTGCCGGGTCCCCGCGAGGGGCTGCCCGGCTGGCCACCGACACGCTGGCACTGATCCGCCGCACCCACCTTCACGGCCGTGACGTGCTGGTCCGAGGCGATTCGGCGTTCTACTCCCACAGCATGGTCACCGCCTGCCTGGCCGCCGGAGCCGAGGTCTCGGTCACCGTACGCATGGACCCGGCGGTCAAACGTGCCATCGCCACCATCGACGACGACGCGTGGACCACGATCAACTACACCGACGCGATCTTCGACGAACACACCAACCGTTGGATCTCCCGCGCCGAAGTCGCCGAGGTCGACTTCACCGCATTCACCTCGAAGCCCAAGAACGACCAGGTGCCGGGTCGGCTCGTGGTGCGCCGTATCCCCGACCTGAATCCCAAGGCTGCAAGTGGGCAGGCGAGCCTGTTCGATACCTGGCGGTTCCATGCGTTCTTCACCACTACATCCGTAGAGCAGTACGACACAGTGGCGGCCGACAAGACCCACCGCGCACACGCGATCATCGAGAACGTCCACGCTGACCTGAAAGCCTCCGCGCTGGCGCACCTGCCCTCGGGCGTGTTCAACGCCAACGCCGCCTGGCTGACCTGCGCCGTCATGGCGTTCAACCTCACCCGCGCCGCCGCCACCCTGACCACAAGCTCGAGCCTGGCACGCGCGACGACCGCGACGATCCGCCGCAAACTCATCAACATCCCGGCCCGGATCGCCTCCTCAGCCCGGCGGCTCCGACTCCATCTACCCGAAAGCTGGCCATGGCAAACAGCCTGGCAGGCGCTCTACGACACCGTCTTCTCCCCGCGCCGGCCCAACGTGCCGATCTGACTCCCAACTCCAGCACCTACGACCAGGAACCAAAGTGGAAAGCCGGGCAGACCGGCGGACCTCACACGCCCTCCATACGGTCACGACCCACGACCATGCCAGCGACCGCCCCGGCTACTTCATCGGTGAATTGAGG
>NZ_JAALDT010000375.1:0-1456 GCF_014144995.1 Dietzia sp. DQ11-71
CCACCCCGTTCGAGCTGCGCGGACCCGCCGTCGGCCCCCTGACCCGGACCACGGCCGACCCGACCGGCACCCGCGTGCTCGGCACACTGAACAACTGCGCCGGCGGGCACACACCGTGGGGCACCGTCCTGTCCGGCGAGGAGAACTTCAACCAGTACTTCGGCACCACCGGGACGGTCAGCGACCCGGAGCGTCTCGAGGCCCTGCGCCGCTACGGCGTGTCCGTCTCCCGCTCGGGGCGCCGGTGGGAGGAGTTCGACGCCCGCTTCGACCCGGCCGCCGAGCCCAACGAGGTCAACCGCTTCGGCTACGTCGTCGAGGTGGATCCCTGGGATCCGACCTCGACCCCGGTCAAGCACTCCGCGATGGGCCGGTTCAAGCACGAGGGCGCCTCGGTCCACGTCACCGGTGACGGCACCGTCGTCGCCTATTCCGGCGACGATGAGCGCTTCGACTACCTCTACAAGTTCGTCTCCAGCCGCCGGATCACACCCGGTACCGGTTCGGCCGCACGGGCCGAGAACATGAAGATCCTCGACGAGGGCACCCTCTACGTGGCGACGTTCTCCGGCAACTCCCCCGCCGCGCAGATCGACGGCTCCGGGACGCTGCCCGCCGACGGCGCGTTCGACGGCACCGGCACCTGGATCCCGCTGATGACCGTCGCGCCCGGCGGGAACGCCGTCTCACACGTGCCGGGCATGACCCCGGAGCAGGTCGCGGTGTACACCCGCATGGCGGGCGACCGCGTCGGCGCCACCAAGATGGACCGCCCCGAGGACGTCGAGCCCAGCCCGACCACCGGCAAGGTCTACATGGCGCTGACCAACAACACCCGCCGCACGACCGCGAACGTGGACGAGGCCAACCCGCGGCACAACAACAAGCACGGTCAGGTCGTGGAGATCACCGACGACCACGCCGGCACCACCTTCGGCTGGAACCTCCTGCTGGTGTGTGGCGACCCAGCCGAGGCGGACTCCTACTTCGGCGGCTTCGACAAGTCGAAGGTCAGCCCCATCTCCTGCCCGGACAACGTCGCCTTCGACCCGGCCGGGGGACTGTGGGTGTCCACCGACGGCAACGCCCTCGGCTTCAACGACGGCCTCTACTCGGTGGCGACCGAAGGCCCGAACCGCGGCGAGACCAAGCTGTTCCTCACGGTCCCCGTCGGGGCCGAGACCTGCGGACCGCTGGTGTTCGACAACCGGGCGATCGTCAACGTCCAGCACCCCGGCGAGAAGGACGGCGCGTCGATCGAGAACCCCGCCTCGCACTGGCCCGACGGCGGCACCTCGCAGCCGCGGCCGTCGACCGTGGTCGCGTGGCGCAACGGGTTCTCCGGTGGCGCCGGCTCTCTCGGTTCGGGCTCCCTGCCGACGGGCCTGATCGGCTCCTGACGGCGGACGGCCGGGGCGGGTAGGCGGACTGCCGGGCCGGCGGGTCGGGTCGGTCA
>NZ_JAALDT010000376.1:0-1261 GCF_014144995.1 Dietzia sp. DQ11-71
GAAGTCGGTCCCGTGATCGACGTAGAGCACATCGGGCAGGCCGCACATCGGCCAGTTCGGATCGTTCTTCGGCCAGATCGCGTGCCGCAACGCCAGCGCGGTGTTCATCGCCGAGGGTGCACCGAGGAAGACCATGTAGCCGCACACCGCCCGGGAGTAGTCGTCGAGGATGACGGTCAACCACGGCCGGGCGGGCCGCCCGTTGGCGTCGAGGATGAGGATGTCGAGTTCGGTGTGGTCGGCCTGCCAGGTGGCATTGGCCCGCTCGGCTCGATGGCGCCACACCAACTCGTAGGTGTCCCGGTAGGCCGCTGCGCCCTGGTGAGCCAAGGTCACCATGCCGGGATCCAGACCGGTCACGATGGACCGCACGGTGCTCGCGGAGACCATCGGCCATCCGCGGCGGGTGGCGGTCGTGGCGGCCTTGCGGAAGATCGCCGCGGTGGACGGCCGAGGCGTACTCAGCGCCAGGCCTTCGATGTAGGCCACAAGGTCTGGGTGGGTGCGCCGCCCACGCTTGGGTGGCGTTGCCGGAGCCAGCGCGGCGATCCCGCCCTTTCTATACGCGGCGAGCCAGCGTTGCAAAGTGCGTTCCCCGACCTTTTCGGCTGCGGCCAACTGGGTCAGCGGGACCCCGCTCTCCACGTGTTGGCGTAGGACCTGCCATCGGGCCGCGGCAGTCTTCGCACCAGTGGGGGCGCCGATCGAACCTTGAGGTTCACTGCCCCCGCTCATTGCTACGCCGTCGTCGACTTCTGTCGGCGCGGAGCCGGGGGCTTATCGGCCCCGCGTTGCAGCGCTCGGTAGACGGTGGTGCGGCTGACCCCCAGGACCTCGCCGATTTGGGCGACGGTCATGTCTTGTTGCTCGTAGAGCTTGCGGGCGGTGCGCAGTTTGTCCCCGGACAACAACGGCGGACGCCCACCTCTACGGCCACGGGCTCGGGCGGCTTCAAGGCCGGCGTGGGTGCGTTCGGAGATGAGGTCTCGTTCGAACTCCGCCAGTGAGGCGAAGATGTGAAACACCAGCCGCCCGCCCGAGGACCCGGTGTCGATGTTTTCCTGCAGGGAGCGAAACTCGATTCCGCGCTCTTGCAACTCGGTCAGCTGATCGATCAGATGCCGAATCGATCGGCCCAGCCGGTCCAGTCGCCAGACCACGAGGGTGTCGCCCGGGCGCAGTTGATCGAGGAGCTTTCCCAACTCTGGGCGGGAGGCCAATGTCCCGGAGGCGGTGTCGGTGAAGACCTTGTAGCAGCCGG
>NZ_JAALDT010000377.1:0-4408 GCF_014144995.1 Dietzia sp. DQ11-71
CCGGACGCGACCTGCGCGTCGACGGCAGCCAGATCTCGGGTGGCGCGTCCGCGGGCGCGGAGTCGTCGCCCCACAGCAGGGCGGCGCTGCGCCCGCGCAGCACCCCTCCGGGCCAGGTCCGCGCCAGCGCGACGCTGCGCATGCGGAGATCGTCCCGTTGGTCCTCCCGCCGGTACATTCCGTGCCAGATCCGCCGATAGCGCGCGCGGTCAGCGGGATCCGGTACCGCGACGGCGAGTTCGGCCGTGGTCAGCGGGCCGGGTGGCAGAACGCCCCGTGCACCCCGTGTTCCCTGTGCGCCGCGGCGGATTCTGCCCGGTGGTGGCGGGTCGCCGGCCACCGTCTCCGCACCGCGTCCTCCCGCATCGAGGACTCGGGCACGGGACGCATCTGGGATCTCCATACCCGTCACTGTGGCGCACGGAGCCGTTGCTCTAGGGCCGGGAAGCCGCCTTCCGGGCGGCGTCTGTGGAGAACGCCACACCTGTGGAATCTCACGACCCACCGCTGTTACACGCAGCTAGCTAACTCGACTCATCGTCCGCCGAGGATCAACCTGTCACACCGACTCACAGACGGAGGAAAAGATTCAGAAGGAAATCGTCGTTCCCGAGGACATGGCCCACTTGGTGGAGCGGTTCAACTACTCACCGGCAGTGAAGGTCGGCAGCCTGATCTACTGCTCGGGCCAGGCCGGGCGGGACTCGGAGATGAACGTCATCGACAGCAGCCTCGAGGATCACTTCGTGGCGGCCTGGGAGAACCTGGGCACGGTACTCCGGGCCGGCGGGTCGGATTTCGAGCACATCGTGGAGATGACCACGTACCACGTCGGTCTCCAGGACCACCTGCCCCTGTTCCTCGACGTCCGCAGCCGCTACATCCCCCGGACGGACGTCCCCACGGCGTGGAGTGCGATCGGCGTCAGCGAGCTGACGTTCCCCGGCCAGCTCGTCGAGTTGAAGGCGGTGGCCCTGGTGCCGTGATCGACCGCCGGCCCCCTAGGGGTGGTGCTCGCGGAGATAGGCGGAGAACACCTGCTCCGGGGGGCCACCGCGGTGCAGGAACTGCTGGTCCAGCGTCGCCGCGAGCCGCTCCAGTGCCACCGAGAGCTGGCAGCGACCCAGCTCCACGGCGGCCGGCGACCCCGCCGGGCCGGGTTCGGACAGTCGCACCGCGCCGGCCAGCTGTCGTGGCAGGGACAGGTCCGCGGACCGCTCGCGGAAGTAGAAGCCCTCGGAGTGCTGGAAGAAGTCGATCCGGACCTCCTCGACCCTGTCTGCCACCGCCGTCAACTGGGCACACACCGGCTCCGCCGGCAGGTCCGGGATCCGCCCCGCGAAGTCGACCTCGTCCAGACGCGACAGTTCCTGCGCCAACGCCCGCCGCCGCAACAAGGGCGGATACACCTGGTTGAACCAGGTCAGTGCCCCGGTGAGCAGGGCGAATCCCGTCAACGCCTGGAACGGTGTGATCCACCGGATCCACGAATCGGAGGGGACCATGTCGCCGAACCCCAGGGTGGCCAGCGTGACGAACGAGAAGTACAGGGCCTCGACGAACGCCGGGAGACTGTCCGGATCGATCCCGTCGGAGTAGGTGAAGTCCGCGGGCACGTGCGGGTAGTAGATCACTCCCCAGCCCAGACCCTGGAGCACCACCCACAGCAGGATGACCGTCACCAGGGCCGCCGGACCCACCGCGCTGCCCACCCGGTGGCCCGTCGCCCGGGACACCCGCCACATCCCCGCGAACACCCAGGGACTCAGGTACCCGGTGCCCCCGGGGTGCATCAGCGTGTGGAACACGTCCATCAACACCACCGCGATGAGCGCCACGCCCACCGCCGTCAGCACGATCTCGACCATCACCCCACCCTAAGCGGCGAGCGGACGGCGGGTCAGAGTCCGTACAGCCGCGCCCAGTTCTCCCGCGTGGTGAGCCCGGCCTGCGCGGCACGCCACCGCTCCTGGGCGGCCGGGGCCTCCCGGACGAACCGGGCGAGCAGCGAGACCAGCCGCTTCTGCAGCTCGGTGGCCCGCGCCGGGTCCACCTTGCGGTGGTGCACCCCGGTCTGCGAGGCGTCGGTCACGTACACCTCGTCGAACAGGGAGACGTGCCACCAGGCCGCGTCCTCGTAGGGGATCGCCACCACACCGCGGCGCTGCCGGCCCAACTTCTGTAAGAGCAGCCGCTTGGCGAGCACCTGGTCCTCGCGGTCCTCCCGCGGGATCCCCACCTTGCGCCGGACACCGATCCCGGCGGGCAGGGCCTCCACCCCGAGCTTGGCGGTCTCCGGGTACCGCGCGCGCTCGGCGCGGATCGCGGCCAGCGCGGCCTGACCGCCGTCACCGACGCCGTGGGTGCCGTCGGGCCCGTCGAGGAACGCCTCGATCCCGCGCAGGCGGGTGGCGGCGAGCCCGTACTGCATGCCCGCCACCGCGCGCAGGACGCTCCGGGCGAGGTTCTTGGCCATGTCCTTCGGGTCGATCCCCTGCCGGACCGCCGCTGTGGTCAACGAGTTGCGCAGGGAGAAGAACTGGCCGAAGTCGTCGCCGTCCTTCCAGTAGAAGTCCGCGTGCCACACCGCCGCGCCCTGCAGGGTGCACGTGGGCATCCCCGCCTGGCGGCAGCGCAGGCCGTACTCGATGTCGTCCCACTGGAAGAAGTACGGCATGGGGAGTCCGACGCGCTCCACGGCCTCGCCGGGGACGAGGCAGGACCACCACGCGTTGTACTCGGCGTCGATCCGCCGCTCCTGCCGGCCCGCGACCACCGACTCGTCACGCAGCGCGAACTCGTCGGCGTCCAACCCGCCCCGGAGCTCGTCGAGCTGCGTCCGTTCGGCCGAGACCAGCAGGTAGTCCGGGTTGAACAGGTACAGCATCTGGGCACCCACGAGCATCGGTTCGCGGGTGACGGCGGCGAAGGCGAACAGGCGCAGCACCGTCTCGGGCTCCACCCGGACGTCGTCGTCCATGAGCAGCACGTCCACCGGCCCCGGGCCGTCCGGGGCCGTGGCCTCGTACAGCCCGCGGCTGAAGCCGCCGGCACCGCCGAGGTTGGGCTGACGCAGGTAGTGCAGCCGGTCGCCGAACTCCTCCGCCGCGTGCCGGAACGGATCGCGGGTCTCCACGAGGTCGGTGCCCTGGTCCGTGACATAGAGGTCGTCGATCAGGTCCGCGACGAGGGGATCCGAGGCCAGCGAGTCGACCGTGGCCGCACAGTCATCCGCCCGGTTGAACGTGCAGATGGCCACGGCGGCGCGGCGGGCGGGCCTCGTCGTCGTCGTACTCCACTCCACCTCCGACACCGTCGCCGGCGCGTCGACGGCGTGCACCTCCAGCCACATCGCGCCACCGTCGGTGAACGTGTCCACCGGCACGTCCAACACCGCCATACCGTCGCCGTGGTGGTGGACCACCTCCACCGTCCGCACGTGGGAGCCGATGTCCGAGGCGCGCACCAGCACGTCGACCTGCCCGACGGTCTCCACCGACACCCGTACGGTCAGGTCGGTGACGGAGGTCCAGCGCTGCCAGTAGGACGCCTCGAACCGGCCGAAGTAGGTGTTGGTGTCGACGATCGCGCCGGGCTCCAGGTGCAGCTCGGTGCGTGTGCGGCGCACCACGCCCCGCGTGATCCGCGAGTACAGGTCGTCGTTGACCCACCGGCGCGGGCCGGAGAACAGGGTGCGCTGGAGCAGCAGATCGCGCTCGGGCCGGTCGGTCCCGGTGTCGGCGTCTGCGGTTGTCACGGTGGTGGCGTCCATGGGGCGATGCGCTCCTGGGAGTCGGTTAGGCGGTGCCGTCCAGGCTAGCCCCCGGGCCGGGGGGCGCCGCCTCGACGACCGGTGAGTCGGTGTTCGGGGGCTGCCCCGGCGGCGTCACCGGGGGGATGCCGGGTGGCGGGGGCAGCGGCTGGTGGTCCGCGGGCACCGGCAGGACCTCGTACAGACGGGCGCCCGGAGTGGCCTCCACCAGCCGCAGGTTCGGGTTGAGGTGCAGCCCGATGAACCCACCCGGCCGGCCCGGCCCGCCCACGGACTCCGTCCCGACGATCACCCAGCGCACGTCCCGGAGTTGCATCTCGCGGGTGACGGTCGGGTCGAAACCGTAGCGGTTGACCGAGGTGTACAGCGTCATGCGGTCGGCGCCGACCTGCGCGACCGGGTCGTCGGCGAGCGGCGCCCCGAACACCACCGGCACCCCGTGGAGCGCGTAGACCCAGGCGGTGCCGTCGAACGGGTCGTTCAGGGCCACCCCGCCGTCGTACCTCTCCCCCAGCGCGTCCAGCACGAGCCGCTCGTCGGCGGTGACCGCGGGCCCGTCGGCGTACCCCCAGGCGGTCAGGTCCCGCGCCATCACCGCGTGCCCGGAGGCGGTGAGCAGGGCCAGCGCCGCCGCCA
>NZ_JAALDT010000378.1:0-4550 GCF_014144995.1 Dietzia sp. DQ11-71
CCAGTCCGGGTGTCTCACCTCAGTCTGGCGGATAGGGGGCACCCAGGCCATCTGCACCGACTGCGCAGGGATCGACGATCCCCGGCTGACCTGCACCCGCTGCGGCGACCAAGACGAACCACACCGCCGCGGACTCTGCGCCCGATGCTGCCTCACCGACGACCTGACCGCCCTGCTCACCACCGCCGACACCGGACTCGTCTCCACCGAACTGCAACCACTACTCGACGCGCTGACCAGCCAAGACCACCCTCGCAGTGCGCTCATCTGGCTACGCAACCCCGACGTTCGCCAGCTCCTCTCCGGCTTCGCGCAACACCGCGTGCCCATCAGTCACGACACCTTCGCCCACTACCCCGCCGAGCGCACCGCACGTCACCTACGGGACCTGTTCATCAGCTGCGGAATCCTCGCGCCCTATGACCGCAACCTCGACCGCTTCACCAGCTGGCTCGAGAAAAAGCTCGCCTCCACACCAATCCACCAATCGCAGCAGATCATCACCGGATTCGCCACCTGGCATCACCTGCGCAACCTCCGCGCCCGCGCGCAGCGCCAACCCCTGGAGAACGGGCCGATCGCCAACGCCAAACAGGAGATCACCGTGGCGATCGACTTCGCCAACTGGCTCTACACCCGTAATACGCCGCTAGCGGAAGCGACACAGTCCGATATCGACACCTGGCTCGCTACCGGGCCGACCACCCGCAGCACCGCCAGGATGTTCGTCAAATGGTGCATCACGCACCAACACATGGCCGCCCACCTCGCGTTCCCCCACCGACGGGCTCGAACCAGTCCCATGACCAGCGACGATGAGCGCTACGCCCAGTTGGCCACGATTCTGGAACGGCGAGAGACCCCGGTGTGTCAAAGCCGCCACGGTCCTGCTGCTGATCTGCGCGCAACCAGTCTCGCGCATCGCCGCCATCCGACTGGACGCACTGAGAACCGACGACAGCAACGGCCTGTGGATCCGCTTCGCCGACGCCGAGGTAGCACTCCCGCATCCGCTCGCCGACCCGGTGACCGCACTCATCGCCCATCGCCCCAACATGACCACCGCCGCCAACCGAACATCCCAGTGGCTATTTCCCGGGGTCACTGCAGGTCATCACATCAACCCGCAGACCCTGATGGGCAAGCTCCGCGACAACGGGATCGATCTTCGAGGCGCACGCAACAGCGCGATGCGCGAGCTGGTCCGCAGCATTCCCCCGGCGATCGCGGCAACCCAGTTCGGATACAGAGCTCAAACAACCAAACGCCACGCATTCATCAGCGGCGCCACCTGGAGCGCCTACCCCGAACTCCACCAAGAACCCGGCCCCTGATCAACCGCGACTCAACAGCACCCGGAAACCAGTATCGTTACGCGTTTCCGCTGTTACCCACTGGCGTCCGGACAGGTGCGGACCTGCGCGTGGCGAGTACAGAACCGAGCCGATCTTCTCCCCGGGCTGGCGCCCGTGAACTGGCCGTATCTGCGCCCCCGGACCCCAGCGACGCACCACCTCCGTCGACTCGGGCGCGCTGACCCGGGCCCGCGAAGCGCTCGAGCGGCCCGGCGTGGTGCTGCCTCCGCGCCGCCAGCGGCCCACCGGCCTGGCCAAGCTCGACGTCCCGCTCAAGGGCAAGATCGCCGACGGTCCCGCGGAGGGCCGCGCTCTGGCACGCCTCACCGATCTGGGCCTGGGCCAGAAGCTGCGCGCCCTGCTCGCCGAGCCCGACCAGGACGCACCCGAGTGGCTGGCCCGCGCCTGCGTACCGGTCCTGCGCGAGTGGGGCTGGGACGACCGCCCGACCGGTGTCGCGGCGCTACTCACCGGCGAGCACCCGATCCTCGTACAGAGCCTGGCGCGCGCGCTGTCACAGATGGGCCGTATGGACTACCTCGGCGAACTCAGCCGCGACGAGGCGCTCCCGACGGTGACCGCCCAGAACTCGGCCTACCGCGTGGCCCAGCTGTGGGGCACGTTCTCCGGCCCGTCGACAGCGTCCGACGGCCCCGTCCTCCTGGTCGCCGACCTGCTCGGGACGGGGTGGACGATCACCGAGGCAGCCCGGCATCTCCGCTCGTCCGGGGTCCCGGCTGTCCTGCCGCTGGCGGTCGCCTCCGCCGGCTGAATCGCTGCCGGCGCATCGACAAACCGGAGTCCGGCACGGGATCATCGACCCATGGGTAATGCAACGAGGCCGTCACCGCCAGCCGGACCGGGGTTCATCACCACCCGATCGGAGCTGACATGAGCGCCCTGACGGTGGCCGCGCTCGCGGTGGGGTTCGTCCTGCTCATCGGCGGCGGCGAAGTGCTGGTGCGGGGCGCCGGCGGTCTGGCCGCGACCCTCGGGATCTCCCCGCTGGTGGTGGGACTCACCGTCGTCGCCTTCGCCACCTCGGCGCCGGAGTTCGCGGTAAGCGTCGATGCCGCGCTGAGCGGATACCCGGGGTTGGCCGTCGGCAACGTGGTGGGCAGCAACATCGCGAACATCCTGCTCATCCTGGGGTTGACAGCGATCGTCGCCCCTCTGGTGGCGACGTCCCGGGTCGTGCGGGTCGATATCCCCATCATGGTTCTGTTCTCGCTGGTCTTGCTGCTTGTGGCACTCGACGGCACGATCAGCTTCCTCGACGGTCTGCTGTTGTTCGCCGGCCTCGTGGCGTATGTGGTGGCGACGATCGTCATCTCGCGCAAGCAGAGTGGAGGCCGGGCCGCCGCGGCATCGGAGGAGCCGGTCGGTGACGGTGCCGCCGACGACAGCTCGGGGAGCGACAGCGCGGACGAGACGCGGTCGTCCGGCGTCGCCGCGTCGCACCCGGTTCTCGTCAGCAGCGCTCTTGTGATCGTCGGGGTCGTCATGCTCGTGGTCGGGGCGCGCCTCCTCGTCACCGCGGCGAGCGACCTCGCGGCGGCATGGGGAATGAGTGACCTGGTCATCGGCCTCACGGTGGTGGCCGTCGGGACATCCCTTCCCGAACTCGCGACGAGCATGGTCGCGGCGATCCGAGGTGAGCGCGACCTGGCGATCGGAAACATCGTGGGCAGCAACATGTTCAACATCGGTGCCGTTCTGGGGATGACCTCACTCATCGCGCCGATCGAGATCGCGGCCGGGGCCATCCGCTTCGACCTGCCGATCATGCTCGCGGTGTCCCTGGCACTGCTCCCGATCGCCTTCACCGGCCTGGCGATCGCACGGTGGGAGGGCGTTCTCTTCACCGGTTTCTACGCCGCGTACATCGCCTACGTCGTGCTCCAGGCGGCCGACCACGACGCGCTGGGGCCGTTCAGTGCCGCGATGCTGTGGTTTGTCATCCCCATCACCGCTCTGTGGTTGATAGTGCTGGCCACCTACGAACTCGGTGTGCTGCGTGGGCGGGCGCAGACCCGCGGGCGGCCGGTCACAGGTGACAGTGCTGCTCAGGACGCGGCGGCCGGCGGCTCAGGGGCCTCCCCGCCGCGCGCATGACAGCGACGACCGCCGCGCCGGCGGTGCCTGCCTCGATCAGACCTCCCGCGCCATCGCCCGGCCGGCCTTCATCCCCGAGAAGATGCAGCCTCCGAGGAACGTGCCCTCCAACGAGTTGTAGCCGTGCACGCCGCCGCCACCGAAGCCGGCAGCGGGTGCACACGGAAGCCTTCCCAGCGGTCCGTCCCGTACACGTACTCGGCGACGAGCCCGAGGCGGGGCTGTCCTTCGACGCCCAACTCAGGCTGGTCGCGCTGCTGCTCGAGCCTGGCAGCCGCCCTCGACCTCACGGGGCGGCGAGCCTGGCGTGCGTGAGCGTCTGCAGCAGGTCCACGTTCCCAGCCGACGGTGGGGATGATCCGCAGGCCCAGGTCGTGCAGGTATTTTCGCTTCTCCCCGGCGGCGAACTCGACGTACGCCCGCGCCCACTGCCGCGGCCAGTGGCCCTCGGGGCGGTCGAACCCGGCGGAGCCGAGCCAGTCCCGCCACGCCAGCTCGAGGGAGTCGGAGATCCCGATCCGCCGCTGCTCCGGGGTGTCCACCAGGAAGAGGCGGTGTCGTCGCCGACAGAGACCACGCCCAGGTTGGGCGCCAGCGCCGCCCGCCTGGGTCCGCTCCGCCACGTGCTGCGTCCAACCCCACCGAAAACTCGACACCTCAGAACCCGGCACCTGATCAGTAGTAGTCTGCGTATTGCATCAGATGAATCATCTGAGGGCCTTGAGCCCCCTCCTGCGCGGCTTCGATCTCGGCCCCGACCTGCGGCGTAGGCCGATCCCGGGCGACGCCACCCACCTGTCTCGTCTCGGACGGAATGTCTACAGGCGGTAGAACGGCGATTCTAACCACGTCGTTGATCAGCCCGGCTTACCGCCAAGGCTCATTTGGGTGTGTCGCCCAATGTCCCGCCGGTCTCAGGTTTCGTGCTTAGCTCATCTTGTTCCAGCCTTGCCGCTGAGTGTCCTGCTGTGTGCAACCCAGAGTCTCCTTTGTCGCGCGTCACGGCGGTTGCTCCTTTTCCGAGATCGGATCCCTCGGCATGGCCGCGCCAGCGTTCACGGGTGGATTCGTCGAGTTCCT
>NZ_JAALDT010000379.1:0-1603 GCF_014144995.1 Dietzia sp. DQ11-71
GCCCGGACGTGCCCCACCCTCCGGGCCCCCGCCCGGCTGTCCCGCGGGGTTCGGCTCCCCGGCGGCCGGCTGCTGGCTCGTCGTCGTCATCTACTACTCCCGGTGCGCGTCGCCGGCCCCGGACGGGCCGCGTCGACCCGCCACCGTAGCGGACCGACCTGTGATTCCGGGGGTGCAGGGGCGCCGACCGCACCGGCGCGGACACCGCTCCCGCCAGGCCACGGGCGCTACACATGAGATGGCCAGTCAGCCTTCAGGTATGCCCAGGCTCCGTCTCAGCTCTGTTCGTGTCCTCACCGGCGGCCTGACCGTCTCGGCGCTCCTGTTGTCCGGCATCGGCCCCGCCCACGCTGACGCCGGCGACTGGAGCCAGTACCGCGCGACCCCCACCAACAACACCCACGTCGTCACCGGTGGAGCCCAGATCTTCTCCGGCACCATCCCCACCGCGAACGAGGTGCGGGCGACCCCGGTGGTGGCCGACGGCAAGGTGTTCGTCGGCAGTCACGGCTCCGGGGAGCTGCAGGCGTTCGACCTGGCGACGGGCGAATTGTTGTGGCAGACGCAGGCGCCGAACTGAGTGCATTCGGAGATGATCCATTCCGACGGGCGGCTGTTCGTGGGATTCGGCAACCGCTTCTTCCAGGACGGGCCGGGTGGCTACCGCGGCACCGGGGAGTCCGGCGTCCTGGGTCTGGACCCGGACACCGGTGAGATCCTGTGGCGCCACGACACCGCCGGCGAGGTCATGCCGACACCCGCCGTGACGGGCGGAGCGGTGTGGGCGGTCACCGGCGATCGGCGCCTGTACAAGCTCGACCCGGCGACCGGTGAGGCGCTCGAGGTGGTGGAGACCGGCCACGTGGTGAGCATGTCCTCGCCGTCGGAACAGGGCGGAGTGCTGTACTTCGGCGGCGGCGCGCCCCGGCCGTACACGTTCTTCGCCTACGACACCGCGGCCGGCGAGTTCGCCTGGCAGCGGGAGTTCCCCGAGTTCACCCACGGCCTCGACGACGTCCCGCCGGCCGTCGACGAGGGGATCGTCGTCACCACGGCCAACCGCGCCCTGCTGCCCGGGATCGCCGGCGCGCGCGAGGAGCACACGATCATCGCGATGGACCAGCAGTCCGGCGAGGTGGTGTGGCGGGACGTGATCGGCGACGGGCCCGCCCCGACCAACAACCGGTCCGGTGCGCCGACCATCCACGACGGCACCGTCTTCGTGGGCAGTCCCACCACGGGCGCCGCCTACGCGTATGACCTGCACTCCGGCGAGCGACTGTGGCGTAACCCTGTCGGCGCGATCAAGGGTGCCCCGGTGATCCACGCGGGTGGTGCCTACTTCTCGACCACCGCCGGGAACGTGTACCGCCTCGACGTCCGCACCGGCGCGATCACCGGCGTCCTCGAGCTGGAGGGGCCGTTGGCCCCGGCCGGGCCGATCCTCGTCGACGACACCCTGGTGGTCCCCAGTCAGAGCCGGAACGTCTACTTCGTCCCGCTCGAGGAGTTCCCCGACTCCCGCGCCACGGGCGGCGCGACCGCGAGCCTCGGCGACCCGGCGTCACCGTGGGGGAGCGCCGCGGGGTCCGCGGCGTCCGCG
>NZ_JAALDT010000037.1:0-7941 GCF_014144995.1 Dietzia sp. DQ11-71
GCCCGCGACCGGGCCGGCGGGGTTCCCCGACGGCGACGGCGAGCTCGCCCTGCGCCGTACGGCACTGACGTTGGAACCGGACGTCCTCCCGCTGGGCGTGGCGGTCGAGACCCTCAGCATCACGGGCGGCACCATCACCGCCGCCGGTGAGGGCGGGCCCGGCACCGCGCCGCTCGACGGCCTCGCACGGACGGACCTCTAGACTCGGGCCCATGAGTCGCGACGACGTACTGGTCAGCACCCGCTGGGCCTCCTCGCGCCTGGCCGACGACTCGGTGGTCTTCCTCGAGGTCGACGAGGACGTGACGGCCTACCACTCCGACGGGCACATCCCCGGTGCTGTCGCGCTGAACTGGCGAACCGAACTCCAGCAGGAGTACACGCGCGATCTCGTCGACCGTGAGCGGTTCGGCGAACTCCTGTCCGGTCGGGGCATCACCCGCGAGCACACCGTGGTGGTCTACGGCGGTAACCACAACTGGTTCGCCGCCTATGCCTACTGGTACCTCCGGCTGTACGGGCACCCCGACGTCCGTCTCCTCGACGGGGGCCGTATGCGCTGGGAGCGGGACGGCCTGCCACTGGAGACCGAGCTGCCGCAGCGGCCGGCGACCGAGTACGTCGCCGAGCCCCAGGACCTGTCGATCCGGGCGTTCCGCGAGGACGTGCTCTCGGGCCTCGGCAGTGACGCGCTCGTCGACGTGCGATCGGTCGACGAGTTCACCGGCCGACTCGCCGCCCCGGCCGGCCTGCCCCAGGAGGGCGGCCGACAGCGCGGGCACATCCCCGGCGCGGTGAGCATTCCGTGGAACCGAGCCGTCTCCCGCGACGGTACGTTCCGGCCCGACGCCGAGCTCCGCGAGATCTACGCCGATCTTCTCGGCACCCCCGGGCAGCGCGTCGTCACGTACTGCCGGATCGGCGAGCGGTCCAGCCACACCTGGTTCGTCCTCCACGAGCTCCTCGATCAACCGAACGTCGTCAACTACGACGGCAGCTGGGTGGAGTACGGCTCCCTCATCGGGGTCCCCGTCGAGCGGTGAGCCGCGTGTTCACCCCGGCGGCCGGCGGGACTGGCTAATCTCGATCCCATGTCTCTCCTGTCGCGTGCCCTCGGTATGGCCGGGCGAGCCTCCGTCGTCGCCGTCGGCGCCGCGGTCGCTTCCACCGTCCTCGTGGGAATCGATCAACGCCGTGGGGCGACCCCGGCCGTGCCCGATCACCCCGGCCCCTACTCCCCCGAGGAGCGGGAGGCAGCCGTTCGGATGTACCTCACCGCGCTCACGGTCCCGGCCGCGGCGTTCCGTGTGCCGTTCGCGAAGGACTGTGTCCGTCGCGAGAACGGCCTGAAGACCGGGTTCGGGGCGGACCAGCTCCGGTGGGACCTCCACCTGCACCTGCAGTACTCGGTGATCCGCGAGGTCCGCGACATCGTCATCACCGTCGACCCCCCGGGGCGCGAGGGCGTCGTGCACGCGGACTTCACCCTGGCGACCGTCGTGGGCGCCACCGCGCGGGTCAGCGAGGACTTCGTCGTGCCCCCCGAGGACTGCCTCATCCACTCGATCGAGGCCCGCGTCTCACTCGGCTGAGAGGCTCGGGGTTAGGATTGGGCCATGGTGCTCTTCTTCGAGATCCTCCTGGTCCTCTGCACGCTGGCCATCCTGTGGGCCACCTGCTACATCGTGTACCGCACGGTCACCGACGAGTCGTGACGGAACGCGACCAGCCGAACACCGGTGACCCCACGCCGCCCACCCCTCCCGGGGGAGGCGGCGGTTCGGTCGTGCGCGGGTCCGGAAACGCGGCCGTCGACGCGGCGGCGGAGCAATCGGAGCAGACCGCCCGCCGCAACATCGCCCCGTTCTCCGAGCTCCCGGTCCCCGAGGACACCGCCAACCTGCGGTTCGGCCCCGACCTGCACCCGGGCCTGCTGGCCCTGCTGCCCCTCGTGGGCGTCTGGGAGGGTGAGGGCGAGGCCGACACCGAGGACCGCGGCCAGCACCGGTTCGGCCAACAACTCATCGTCGCCCACGACGGCGAGAACTATCTGACCTGGACCTCCCGCGCCTGGACCTTCGACGCCGGTGGCGCCGTGGACGATGCGGCCTACCGGGAGACGGGATTCTGGCGGATCTCCGCGGATGACCAGCTCGAGTTCCTCGTGGCCCACGCGTCCGGCGTGATCGAGATGTACTACGGCGCACCGATCAGCCAGTCGGCCTGGGAGATGACCACCGACGTGGTCCTCGCGTCCCCCACCGGACCCAAGCGTGGCGGCGCCAAGCGCATCTACGGGATCGTCGAGGGTGGCGACCTGGGCTGGGTCGAGGAGCGCGTCCACCCGGAGCGGGGCCTGGTGCCCCACATGTCCGCGCGACTGCGTCGGATAGCCGGCTAGCGGTTCCCCGCCCGGGTGGCGGGGCCCGTCACCCGCGGCCGACCGCGCGGTCGACCATGCCGACGACATCGATCCCGGGGTCCCCGGTCGACAGCGTCACATCGTCGACCCTGCGGACCCGCGCACACAGGGTCACCGAGGACAACAGCCACACCGCGTCCGCGGCCAACAGGTCGGTCAGCAGCAGCCGCTCCCGCCGCACGCGCACACCCTCGGCCCCGGCGATCTCCGCCATGGCCGCCAGGGTGGTGCCCTCGAGGATCCCCACCTCCGCCGGAGGGCTCACCAGCTCACCGCCGCGGGCGATCACCACGGTGGAACGGGGGCCCTCCAGCACCTCGCCGTCGGAGGACAGGTAGATCACGTCGTCGAACCCGGCCGCGGCGGCGTGCCGCAGCGCCGCCATGTTGGCCGCATACGACAGCGTCTTGGATCCGAGCAGCAGCCACGGGGCGGACGCGGCGACGTCCGACGCATACCCCCGACCGAGGGCCGTCACCGCGATTCCGTCGGCCCGTGCCCGCAGGGCCACCCCGCTCACGGGCGCGACGGTGATGTAGGCCGTCTCCCGCCCGCCGCGCTCGGGCCCGCGGGACAGCACCAACCGCAGCATCGCCTCCGAGTCCGGCCCCCACCGGCGCGCGGCCAGGTCGATGCCCGCCAGCCACTGCTCCGGGGACGGCCCGGTCAGCCCCAGCGAGGCCGCTGATCTGGCGAGTCGCGCCAGGTGACGTTCCGGCTTGGCGGGGCGGCCACCGACGACGAGGAGTGTCTCGAAGCAACCGTCGCCACGGACGGCGGCCAGGTCGTCGGCCAACAACAGTGGCTGATCGGACGGGTGGACCCGGGGACGCGGCCCCTCCGGACCGCCCGCGACGAGGACGACCACCCGTGCGTCGTCAGTCCGGTCGGTACCCGTTTCCGCTGCTGTGCCCATGCCGCCCAACACTACGGCGGGGTACGTAGACTCGCGATCGTGACCGACCCAGTTGTGCCCGAGCGGACCGACAGCGGCTACCGCAGCCCGATCCTGAACCGCCCCGGAGCAGTGAACCAGGCCGACACCTCCCCCGACGTCGGGGTGCCGTACCACTACGGCGACCCGTTCGGGGAGCAGCGCGCGGCCGACTCCGCGCCGGTGGTCGTCGACCGCTCCCACCGGGACGTCCTGACCATCGGTGGCGGCGAGCGGCTGACCTGGCTGGAGGGCTTCGTCTCCCAGCACGTGTCCGAGATCCCGGACGGTGGCGGCGCCGAGACGCTGGTGCTGGACGCGAACGGGCGGGTGGAACACCACGCGGTCCTCGCCGACGTCGCCGGCACGCTCGTCGTGGACACCGAACCCGGCCGGGGAGCGGACCTGCTGCAGTTCCTCACCAAGATGGTGTTCTGGGCCGACGCGACACCGGAGACCGCGGACCTCGCCGTCCTCACCCTCACCGGCGCCGCCCTCCCCGCCACCCTCGAGGCCCCGGACGGCACCGAGGTGACCCTGCCGGTCGGGGACTACGCCGGCATCCCGCTGCCGGGCGGCGGTGTGGCCCGGCGGATGCCCTGGCCCCTGACCGGATCGATCGACCTGCTGGTCCCGCGCTCCGAACTGAGCGCGTGGTTCGACGCGGCGGTCGCCGCGGGAGCGCGTCCGGCGGGTTCGTGGGCGTTCGAGGCCCTACGGGCGGCGGGGACGACCCCGCCACGCGGCCGCCTCGGGGTGGACACCGACGAGAAGACCATCCCCCACGAGCTCCCCACCTGGATCGGCGATGTGGCGCAGCGCGGCGCCGTGCACCTGGACAAGGGGTGCTACCGCGGCCAGGAGACCGTCTCCAGGGTCCACAACCTCGGACGGTCGCCCCGGGTCCTGGTCCGACTCCAGCTGGATGGATCCGCCAGCGACGAACTGCCCGTGCCGGGCGCCGAGGTCCGCGCCGCCGGCCGCCCCGTCGGACGCGTCGGGACCGTGGTCCAGCACCACGAGGACGGACCGGTGGCCCTCGCCCTGCTCAAGCGGTCCGTGGCCGTCGACGCCGCCCTCGAGATCGACGGGGTCGTCGCCGCCGTCGACCCGGACAGCGCCCCGGAGGACACCGGGACCCAGGCCGGACGAGAGGCCATCCGCCGACTCCGCGGCCAGGCCTGACACCCCCGCGGGGGTCGGATCACCCCCGCGGGTCACTGCCGGAGACGACTCCCTCGACACCCGGGCGGACATTCCGCGCCGGGCACGCTATCCTGTGGACAGGCAGATACTCACACTTGCAATGGGCACCCCCGAGGTGGCCCAGCACCGTTTCCGAGGGGGTCAGGTCAATGGGCCGAGGCCGCGCGAAGGCGAAGCAGACCAAGGTCGCTCGCGAACTCAAGTACAACACTCCGCAGACGGACCTAGAACGTCTCCAGCAGGAGTTGTCGGGTGGAGGGTCGCCGACGCGGCTCAGCACCGATGAGGACGATGACCCCTACGGGTCATGGTCCGACGGCGACACCAGGTACTGATCATCCCCCGTTCCCGGTAGACCCACGTGGGCCGGGCATCCCCGAGGATGCCCGGCTCACGCGTGTCACACTGGCCGGGACACCGCACCACGACACAGCGACCCGGCCGGAACTGCCCCGGCCGGGTCGCTGTCGTCTGCGAGCGGTCAGAACCGGGCGTGTGAACCCTCGAGTGTCACGCGGGGGGCGTCGGCGTCCTCGCCGGCCTTCTCCACGCGCCCGATCACCCAGTTCTCGACGTGGCGTGCGGTGAGGACGGCCTGGGCCCGGTCCACGTCCTCCTCGGGCAGGACGGCGACCATCCCGACCCCCATGTTGAACGTGCGCTCCATCTCGGCCTGTTCGACGCGGCCGTGGTGGGCGATGGTGCCGAAGACGGCGGGAACGGGCCAGCGCCCCCGGTCGAGGCGCGCGACCAGGCCGCGGGGCATCACCCGGGCGAGGTTCTCGGCGAGCCCGCCGCCGGTGACGTGGCTGAAGACCCGGACGTCGGTCTCCGCGATGAGGCTCAGGCAGTCGAGCGCATAGATACGCGTCGGCTCGAGCAGCTCCTCACCCAGGGTCCGTCCGAACTCCTCGACGTGCCCCTCGAGCGGAAGTCGGGCGAGCTCGAGGAGGACGTGCCGGGCCAACGAGTACCCGTTGGAGTGCAGCCCCGAGGAGGCCATGCCGATGATCACGTCGCCGGGGCGGACCTTCTCGGCCTGGAGGATCTCGTCGGCCTCGACGATCCCCACACCGGTGGCGGAGATGTCGTACTCCCCCGGGGCCATGAGACCGGGGTGCTCGGCCGTCTCCCCGCCCAGCAGCGCGCACCCGGCCCGGACGCAGCCCTCCGCGATCCCCTCGACGATGTCCGCGACGTGCTCGGGGACCACCTTGCCGATGGCGATGTAGTCCTGCAGGAACAGCGGCTCGGCACCGCACACCACGAGGTCGTCGACGACCATGGCGACGAGATCGATACCGACCGTGTTGTGGACGTCCATCGCCTGCGCGACGGCGATCTTGGTCCCGACGCCGTCCGTGGACGACGCGAGGAGCGGTTGCCGGTAGGTGTTCTTCAGCGAGAACAGGCCGGCGAATCCACCGAGGCCTCCCATCACCTCCGGCCGGGTCGCCCGCTTGGCGTGGGGGGCGAACAGCTCCACCGCGCGCTCGCCGGCGTCGATGTCGACGCCCGCGGCGGCATACGAGGCGCCGGTCGGGGGGTGTGAGTTGTCGGTCATGTGGTCTCTCCTCGTCGGCGCCCCTGGTCGGGCGCCCGTTCAGGGTCGGCGGACGGGGTCCGCGATGTCACTGCGGACCGGGAAGCGATCGGCCTCGAGGCCGTCGACCTCGGCTGCCAGCGCGCGCACGGCCGCGCTCATGGGCGAGTCGTCGGGAAGCTCGATGGGATAGTGCCCGTCGAAGCACGCTGCGCACAGTTCGTCGCCGCGTTGGCCGCTGGCCTCGATCATCCCCTCGACGGAGACGTAACCGAGGCTGTCCGCACCGATGGCGCGGCGCACCCCCTCGAGCATCCCGTCCGAGGCATCGACGCCGTTGGCGATGAGCTCGGCGGGACTGGCGAAGTCGATCCCGTAGAAGCACGGCCAGCGCACCGGCGGCGAGGCGATCCGGACGTGCACCTCACGGGCTCCGGCCTCGTACAACATGCGGACCAGGGCGCGCTGGGTGTTGCCCCGAACGATCGAGTCGTCCACCACCACGAGCCGCTGCCCGCGGATCACCTCACGCAGCGGGTTGAGCTTGAGTCGGATCCCCAGTTGCCTGATGGTCTGGCTGGGTTGGATGAACGTACGGCCCACGTAGGCGTTCTTCGTCAGCCCCTGCGCGAACGGGATCCCGGACTCCTGCGCATAACCGACGGCGGCCGGCGTGCCGGACTCGGGGACCGGGATCACCAGGTCACCCTCGGCGGGATGCTCGCGGGCCAGGCGGCGCCCGATCTCGACCCTCGCGGAGTTGACCAGGCGCTGGTTGATCACCGAGTCGGGACGGGCGAGGTAGACGTACTCGAACACGCACGTCTTGGGGGTCGGGGGCGAGAGCTTGCGGGACCGTACGCCGTCGGCGTCGATCGCGATGAGTTCGCCGGGCTCGATGTCGCGGACGAACGAGGCGCCGACGATGTCCAGGGCCGACGTCTCGGACGAGACGACCCAGCCGCGCTCGAGGCGGCCGAGCGCCAGCGGGCGGACACCGTGCGGGTCGCGGGCCGCGTAGAGCGTGTTCTCGTCGGAGAAGGTGAGACAGTAGGCACCGCGCAGCCGGGGCAGCAGACGGGCCGCGGCCTCCTCGAGTCCCCCGTCGCGCGCCTCGTGGGCCAGCAGGGTCGAGACGATGTCGGAGTCCGAGTGGGTGCTCTCCTCCGAGTACCCGCCGATCCCCAGGGCCGTCGCGTGCCGTTTGAGTTCCTGCGTGTTGACGAGGTTGCCGTTGTGGCCGAGGACGACGGAACCGCCGTCGATGATCGGCCTGAACATCGGCTGGGCGTTGTCCCAGCTCGCCGCGCCGGTGGTGGAGTAGCGGCAGTGGCCGATCGCCACGTGACCGTGCATCGACTCGAGGGTCTGCTCGTCGAAGACCTGACTGACCAGGCCGAGATCCTTGTAGACCAGGACCTGCTCACCGTCCGCCACGGCGATCCCGGCGGCCTCCTGGCCACGGTGCTGGAGTGCGTACAGGCCGTAGTAGGTGAGCTTGGCGACGTCCTCGCCGGGGGCCCACACGCCGAAGACGCCGCATTCCTCGACCGGGCCGATGCGCTCGGCGTCGACGGGCAGGCCTGCGGGGCCGGGGACGGACGGATCGGGCAGCCCGAGCCCGACGGCGGAGCTGCCACCGGGACGGCGGAGTGACCCGGACGGTGCCGGTCGTGACGACGTACTCTCCACCTGCTGGTGCTCCCTCGCGACTTTCGGGGCGGTCCGCCCGGACGGACCCCGGCGGTGCGCCTGCAAGTCTACGGTCACCGACCCCCGTGGCCCCAAAGTCCGGCGCGCAGCCCCCCTCCGCCGGGCGTCCGCGCCCGGCCCGTC
>NZ_JAALDT010000380.1:0-1009 GCF_014144995.1 Dietzia sp. DQ11-71
CACCGCTCCGCACAATGATCCGCCCTTCTGCGAAAAGCCGATACAACGGGTATTGGACGCTTGTTATTACAAAGATTCTGCGAAGGTCGAACCGAGGGACTGTAGCCAGTTCTGCGCATCAGTAGCGTCGGCGTTAGCTGGGCGCCTCCAGCGACGACTCGGAGAAGAAGGGAGCACATCGATGTCTCACATCACTTCAATGATCAAAACCCACCCCAACGACGCTTCCGGCATAGACGTGCAGAAGCTTGCCGACTGCATCGCCGCGTGTCTCGAATGCGCACAGACTTGCACCTCGTGCGCTGACGCCTGCCTGGCCGAAGAGATGGTCGCAGACCTACGGAACTGCATTCGCCTCAACCTTGACTGCGCCGATCTCTGCGCAACCACTGGCAAAATCCTCAGCCGTCGCACCGGGCAGAACCTCGCCACGGTCAAAACCACGCTCGAGGCATGCCGGACAGCATGCGCAGAATGTGCCACCGAGTGTAAGAAGCACGAGGACATGCACGAGCATTGTCGCGTCTGCGCCGAAGCCTGCCGCAAATGCGAACAGGCCTGCACCGACCTCCTGTCCGCGATCAGCTAACGATCCATGCCCGGCCTGGTCGGTCGTACGACAATCGACCAGGCTGGGCCACCCGCCGATATCCAGTCATTCTGTAAAGCTGAAGGGTGTTGAGTTGAGGCACCGACAGGTGCGTGGCCTTTTAACCTGCAGTGTTTTGGGTGAGTGATCGTCGGTTGCGTTATTGATCCGCCTGGGTCTCGAATGGCCCGGTCGCCGAGGTCGGGTCAGTCATCACCGCTCGTCTCCGACGGCGAGCGGTGTGTGCGTATCGTACATGCGGATCGCTACCGCGGCGGCCGAGACGGCGCTGACGGCGGCGGCGGCCCACACTGCTGCGTGCATACCCATGGCGTCGGCGACGATCCCGCCGAGCACTGCACCGACTGCGTATCCCAGGTCGCGCCACACGCGGTAGACCCCGACGGCTCGTCCCCGCCA
>NZ_JAALDT010000381.1:0-3748 GCF_014144995.1 Dietzia sp. DQ11-71
GTGCGCTGGAACACCGACTGGGTGACGGTCCAGCCGATGATCCCGTCCGCCTCGAGAACGGACCGCTTGGCGGTCCACGACCCGTTCGAGGTCACCAACATCTCCGGCAGCAGCGCGTGTCCGAGCATGCGGATACGGTCCACCGACAGCGCCACGAAGAACACCAGTGCGGCGGGGATGCCCCAGTGCACCCAGATGTCCGCCGACGGGCCCGAGTCGATCCGCACCAGCACGATGATCCCGGCGACGATCCAGAACGGGAGCAGGCCCCGGGTGATCCGCCGACGGGAGGCCTTCCACGGGTGCCGCCGCAGCGGGACGGTCACCGGCGTCTCGTTTCCGAGGATGCGGATCGCCACCCGGCGCACGTCCGCGATCGGCGCCTGCGGCAGCAGGGTGGACGCGGTGGCGCCCTTCTTGGTGCCCGTCATGATGGGTTCCAGCCGGCCGCCGCCGAGCATCCGCAGGTAGACCGGCAGCCGCATCTCCACGCCGCGCAACCGCGCCTTGTCGAGGGCGATGTGCTTGCGCCGCAGGATGCCGTTCTGGACGTAGAGCAGCTGGCCCCGGTCGGTCAGCGCGTACTTGCCGTACCGGATGGCGTAGGTGATGATCGCCAGCACGCCGGCGACCAGCCAGATCGCGACCCCCTTGCCGACGAACGCCCAGGGTTGCCCCAGTGAATCCAACCAGTCGATGGTCCCCTCGACCACCGCCAGGCCCATGATGCGGTCGTGCATGTCGCCCATCTGCCAGGTGATGAGCCACAGGGAGAACAGCACGCCGAACCCGATGAAGGAGAACGGCGCGAACCGTGACCAGGTGACCTTCCACCGGGCGATGTCCTCGCCGTACTTCGATCCCCACTGTTCCTCGTCCTCCATGTCGAGCGAGGGGTCCATGGCGCGTCGGTGTTCGAGGAGCTCGTCCCGCAGCGGGTCGACGAGTGTGGTGTCGATGGCGTCGAGGCGGAACCGCTCGGCGTCCGACTTCCCGGAGTCGGCCCGCCCGGTCCCCACCTCCACGATCGAGACCTTGAGGACCCGGTGGAACAGGTCGGACTCGGTGTCGACGCTCCGGATGCGCTGACGGGCGACAGTGACCACCTGTCGACTGAAGAAGCCCTTCTTCAGGATGATGTGGGTGCGGCCGACCTGATAGCTGGTCGACAGCCACCGCAGGACACCGCTGAGGATCACCAGCGAGACCACGATAATCTCGAACCAGTAGTTGCTCCGGTTGGAGCCCAACCACAGGGAGATGAGGAACAGCGGGAGCAGGCGCGTGAGCATGCCCAGCGGGTACACGAGCAGCATGCGCCAGGACAGGCGTTGCCACGGGGCCTCGGGGTCGATCTTCTCCCCGATCGCGGGTTCGTCGGCCGAGAGGACCTCTTCCGCCGGTTCGGCTTCCGGAGCCGGGGCGGTGCCAGCGGAGGTGACGCCCTCGTCGTCGTCGTCCGACCCCGCCGTCACCCCGGCCGCCGTCTCGGGCCCGGTCACGTCCCGTCCTCCGAGTCCAGGTTGGCGATCGCGATGAGGTGCTGGGCCAGCGCCTCGGCGTCGGCCAGGTTGAGCCCGCGGATCTCCACCGTGCCCTGGGCGGACGCGGTGGAGGCGTTGACGGTCGCCAGGCCGAACCACCGCTCGAACAGCGTGCGCGTCGTGTACACGGTCTGCAGACGGGCCAGCGGCGCGATGCGGAACTGGGTGGTCCACCACCCCTTGCGTGAGCACACCGCCGTGTCCGAGACGTCCCACCGGGCCACGATGTATCGCCACCACGGCGCCACGACGATGCCCATGAACGCGAACGGCACCGTCACCGCCAGCGCCACCCAGTTCCAGAACGCCATGACGTTGTCGCCCCAGAAATACCAGCCGACCTGCAGGCCCGCGAGGACCGCCCAGGACCAGATCCCCTCGATCACGAAGAGCAGCGGCGTGCGCTTCTCGATCCGGTGCCGCGGCGCGGTGACCAGCACCCGGTTGTTCGTCAGCAGTGCATCGCCGGTGTCCGGCAGTTCGCCGCCGGCGTCCCGCTCGTCGAGCGTCGGGCGCGGCGCGCGGAGCGCGTGTGCACCCCCGTCGGCTGCGGCCGGGCTGGACACCAGGGGGTCCCCGTTCGTGCGGAGGGGGACTGCGTGATCGGGCATGACGGTAAGACTAGTGGGCGGGCGCACGCGTCAGGCCCCTGACCACCCGTGGAGCACCGGCCGCTCGCCACGCACGCGAGGTGGGGCATCATCACGGGCATGGATCACGTACCGACCCCCGCCGATCCCCGGCCAACGGCGTCGGCCATGCGGCGCGCCCTGCGCCGAGCCTCCGACGGGCTCACCCTGGACGTCACCGAGGCTGCCGTGCTGCTCGCCGCGCGGGGCGAGGACCTGGCGCGGCTGACCTCCCTCGCCGCGGCCCGCCGGGACGCCCGCCTGGTGGACGAGGGGCGCCCCGGGGTGGTGACGTACTCCCGCAAGGTGTTCGTCCCGCTGACCCGCCTGTGCCGGGACCGCTGCCACTACTGCACGTTCGTCACCGTGCCGGGCAGGCTCCGCGCGGCGGGCGAGGGCATGTTCCTCGACCCCGACGAGGTCGTGGACCTGTGCCGCCGCGGCGCGGAGGCCGGGTGCAAGGAGGCGCTGTTCACCCTCGGGGACCGGCCGGAGGACCGGTGGCCCGAGGCCCGGGAGTGGCTCGAGTCCCGCGGCTTCTCCTCGACGCTGGACTACGTGCGCGCGATGGCGATCCGGGTGCTGGAGGAGACCGGGCTGCTGCCGCACCTCAACCCGGGCGTGATGAGCTGGTCCGAACTGTCCACGCTCAAGCCGGTCGCCCCGTCGATGGGCATGATGCTCGAGACCACCGCCACCCGGCTGTTCACGACCCCGGGCGAGTGCCACTACGGCAGCCCCGACAAGGATCCGGCCGTACGGCTGCGCACCCTCACCGACGCGGGCCGCCTCGCCGTGCCGTTCACCACCGGGATCCTCGTGGGGATCGGGGAGAACCGCACCGAGCGGGCGGAGAGCCTGCTCGCGCTGGCAGGGCTCGCCCGCGAGTTCGGTCACCTGCAGGAGGTGATCGTCCAGAACTTCCGCGCCAAGCCGGACACCGCGATGCGCGCCGCGGACGACGCGGACACCGACGAGTTCCTCGCCGCGATCGCCGTCGCCCGACTGGTTCTCGACCCGCGCGTGGCCGTGCAGGCCCCGCCCAACCTCGTCGACCGCGACGACGTGCTGGCCCTGATCGACGCCGGCGTGGACGACCTGGGCGGCATCTCACCGCTCACCCCGGACCACGTCAACCCGGAGCGGCCGTGGCCGCATCTCGACGAGCTCACCGCCGACCTCGCCGCGCGCGGGTGGACGCTCACCGAACGACTCACCGCGCATCCCCGCTACGTCGGTGCGGGAGACGCGTGGATCGACCCGCGGGTGGCGGGCCACGTCCGTGCGCTGGCGGACCCGTCGAGCGGGCTCGCCGTGGTGGGGGACGACGACGAGGTGGTGCAGCCGCAGGGACGGCCCTGGCAGGAGCCCGACGACGACTGGGACTCGAGCGGACGGACCGATCTGCACACGGCGATCGACTCCGAGGGCCGCAATACGGACACCCGGTCGGACATCGGCGAGGCCTTCGGCAACTGGGACGTCATCCGGGCCCGCGCGGCGGAACTGGGGGCGGCGGCACTCGTCCCCGAGCGGGCCGACGCCGAGGTCGTGGCCGCGCTGCGTGCCGCCGAG
>NZ_JAALDT010000382.1:0-1625 GCF_014144995.1 Dietzia sp. DQ11-71
GCCGGCACTCTGGCCGGGTTCGGTGCCGGCGGCCCGGCCGCAGGAGCTCCCGGGGCCGGTTCGGCAGGCGCGGGTGCCGCGGGACCGGGTGCCGGGGCGTTCTCGTCGTCGTCACCAAGTGCGGCACACGCCGGGCGAGCTGGGGCAATGCCGATGGGTGGAGTGATGGGCGCGGCAGGGGCCGGGCAGAACAACGACCGCCGCGGCCACACCCCCGCGAGCTACCTGACCAACGCCACCAACACCACGGCGATCATCGGCGATCCGGTCAAGGTCGCGCCCGCGGTGCTGGGCCGCGCACCCGTGGAAGACGCAACCTCGGCCGTGCGGTCGGACCAGCCCGAACCGTTCCGGGGGCGCGTGATCGGCCGCGACTACACCGGCGGGGGTGCGGACCGGCACTAAGCAACGCGAGCGGCAGTCGAGTATGCGACCAGAGCGCTGACCTGGGAACACCGATGCTGCCGGCCCGCGTGCCCGCCCGAGCAGCGCGGGCCTCACGGGCGATCCCCCGCGCGGTGAGCAAAGGGTAACCAGCCCGCACAGTGGGGTCACCAACCAGACACACGGGCCTCCCAGACTTGGCGCGGTACGACCACCACCGCCGCACAGCTGGAGGCACCCGTGTCCTACGTCCAACCCCAGGACTTCACCCGCGCGATGATCGACGCCGGGGCGAAGAAGGTCCACATGTCCACCCGCGACACACTCATCCGCGGATTCATGGCCGGCGCGATCCTCGCGCTCGCGGCGGCATTCGCCGTCACCGTCACCGTCCAGACCGGCAGTGCACTCCTCGGAGCAGTGCTGTTCCCGGTCGGCTTCATCCTCCTGTACCTGCTGGGCTTCGACCTGCTCACAGGCGTGTTCACCCTCGTGCCCCTGGCCCTGCTCGACAAGCGCCGCGGCGTCACGGTCGGGGGCATGCTGCGCAACTGGGGACTGGTCTTCGTCGGCAACTTCGCCGGCGCGCTGACCGTGGCGTTCCTCGTCGCGTTCATCACCACCTACGGGTTCAACGTCGCCCCGGACGAGGTGGGCCAGCGGCTCGGCGAGATCGGTGAATCCCGGACGCTGGGCTACGCCGAGCACGGTGCGGCCGGGATGCTGACACTGTTTTTCCGCGGCGTGCTGTGCAACTGGATGGTCTCCACCGGCGTGGTCGCCGCCATGATGTCCACCAGCGTCAGCGGCAAGGCACTGACCATGTGGATGCCCGTGATGCTGTTCTTCTACATGGGCTTCGAGCACTCCGTGGTCAACATGTTCCTGTTCCCGACCGGCCTGATGCTGGGCGGCGACTTCTCCCTCGGCGACTACCTCGTGTGGAACGAGATCCCGACCGTCGCCGGCAACCTCGTGGGCGGGCTGCTGTTCGTGGGCCTGACCCTCTACGTCACCCACGCGCGCACCAAGGCCCGGCGGACGTCGTCCCCCGACACGGACACGGACGCGGTCGGTGCTCCGGATACCGACAGCGAGCCCGCCACCACCGAGCGAGCCGCCACCGAGCGCGCGACCACCGAGCGCGCGACCACCGAGCGAGCCACCACCGAGCCGACCTCCACCGAGCGCCCGACCACAGAGCCGGCCGCAGTCTGACCCCCGCGAGCCCGCCCGCCAGC
>NZ_JAALDT010000383.1:0-2607 GCF_014144995.1 Dietzia sp. DQ11-71
CCGGCCTCACCGATGAGCAGTACCTCGCGCTGGCCACCGCCACCGGGGACGGCCTGGCGGCCGTCGCGGGGCTCGCCGACCGGATCCGCGCCGACGTGGTGGGGGACACCGTCACCTACGTCGTCAACCGGAACATCAATTTCTCCAACATCTGCTACACCGGTTGCCGCTTCTGCGCCTTCGCCCAGCGCAAGGGTGATGCCGACGCGTTCTCGTTGTCCGCCGCCGAGGTCGCCGACCGGGCGTACGAGGCGTACGTCTCCGGCGCATCCGAGGTGTGCATGCAGGGCGGCATCGACCCGGACCTGCCGGTGTCCGGGTACGCCGACCTGGTCCGCGCGGTCAAGGAGCGGGTGCCGTCCATGCACGTGCACGCGTTCAGCCCCATGGAGATCTCCAACGGCGCCTCGCGGTCGGGCGTGGGGGTCCGGGAGTGGCTCACCGAGCTCCGTGCGGCGGGGCTGGACACCATCCCCGGTACCGCGGCGGAGATCCTCGACGACGAGGTGCGCTGGGTCCTCACCAAGGGCAAACTCCCCGCCTCCGAGTGGATCGACATCGTCACCACCGCCCACGAGGTGGGGCTGCGGTCGAGTTCGACGATGATGTACGGCCACGTGGACACCCCGCCCCACTGGGTGGCCCACCTGCGGACCCTCCGCGGGATCCAGGAACGCACGGGCGGCTTCACCGAGTTCGTCCCGCTGCCCTTCGTGCACCGCAGCGCGCCGCTGTACCTGGCCGGCGCCTCACGGCCCGGACCGACCCGGGAGGAGAACGTCGCGGTCCACGCCCTGGCCCGCATCATGCTGCACGGGGCGATCGACCACGTGCAGACGAGCTGGGTCAAGCTCGGGGTCGCGGGGACGCGGACCATGTTGCGATCCGGCGCCGACGACCTGGGCGGGACCCTGATGGAGGAGACCATCTCGCGGATGGCCGGCGCAGAGAACGGCTCGGCCAAGACCGCGGAGGAGATCGAGGAGATCGCCACCGGGATCGGACGCCCGGTCCGCCGTCGTGACACCGTCTACGGACCCGCCCACCGACCCGTCGGGGTGACCGTCGTCACATAGGTCGATCGGCTCGCGGGGCGGCTTCCGCATCCGCGTGGCCTGTGACATACCATTCAGGTCATACCGCTACGAGGAAGGTGGCTGACGTGACCTACACGATCGCAGAGCCGTGCGTCGACGTGATGGACAAGTCCTGCGTCGAGGAGTGTCCTGTCGACTGCATCTACGAGGGTGGACGGATGTTGTACATCCACCCCGACGAGTGCGTCGACTGCGGGGCGTGTGAGCCGGTCTGCCCCGTGGAGGCCATCTTCTACGAGGACGACGTCCCGGACGAGTGGACCGAGTACAACGCCGCGAACGCGGACTTCTTCGTCGAGCTCGGATCGCCGGGCGGCGCGGCCAAGGTCGGCAAGGTCGACTACGACCACCCGATGGTCAAGGCGCTCCCGCCCATGAACCAGGAGTGACCCCGGTGGTGTCGCGCCCGGAGCGTCGACCGCCCGGGCGCGCGCTCCCGGTGTTCCCCTGGGACACCCTCTCGGACGCCCGCTCGCGCGCCTCCGCCCACCCGGACGGTCTCGTCGACCTCACCGTCGGTACGCCCGTGGATCCGGTCGCCCCGGTGATCCGCGAGGCGCTCGCCGCAGGCTCGGACCGGCCCGGGTACCCCACGACCGTCGGCACCCCCGCTCTGCGGCGGGCCGCGGTTGACGCGCTGGAGCGCCGGTACGGCATCACGGGGCTCACTCCCGACGCCGTGCTACCGGCGATCGGCACAAAAGAACTCATCGCGGGCCTGCCCGCCCAGCTCGGACTGGGGCCGGGCCACTCGGTCGTCGTGCCCGAGGTCGCCTACCCGACCTATGAGGTCGGCGCACTGCTGGCGGGGGCCACGGTGGTTCGCGCCGACTCGCTCATGCAGCTCGGCCCGTCCTCGCCGACGTTGCTGTACCTCAACTCGCCGTCGAACCCCAGTGGCAAGGTGCTCGGCGTGGACCACCTGCGCAAGGTGGTCGGCTGGGCCCGCGACCGCGGCGTGATCGTGGCCTCCGACGAGTGTTACCTCGGACTGGTGTGGGAGGGCGAGGCGCCCTCGATCCTCGATCCGCGTGTCTGCGACGGCGACCACACCGGTCTCCTCGCACTGCACTCGCTGTCCAAGACCTCGAACCTCGCGTCCTACCGCGCCGGGTTCGTCGCCGGTGACCCCGGCCTGGTCGCCGAGCTGCTCGAGGTGCGCAAGCACGCCGGGATGATGATGCCGCTGCCCGTCCAGTCGGCCATGACGGCTGCCCTGGGCGATGACGCCCACGAGGCCGAGCAGCGTGAGCGGTACCGGGCCCGCCGTGCACGCCTGCTGCCCGCGGTCGAGGCGGCCGGATTCCGGATCGATCACTCAGAGGCCGGCCTGTACCTGTGGGCCAGCCGCGACGAGCCCTGCCGCGACACCGTGGACTGGTTCGCCGAGCGCGGCGTGCTGGTCGCGCCGGGCGAGTTCTACGGACCCGCCGGGGCGCGACACGTCCGCATCGCGCTCACCGCCACCGACGCCACGGTGGACGAGGCCGTGCGCCGACTGGGCTGAGCA
>NZ_JAALDT010000384.1:0-7001 GCF_014144995.1 Dietzia sp. DQ11-71
GGGACGGTCCGGCTCAACGTCGCGGCCGGGCAACTCTCGCGCCGGGCACCCCGGTCGGCGCTGCTCGACGCGGTCGACGCGGTCGTCGGCGAGCACGGTGCGCGGCCCGCCCGCTACGAGTGGTCACCGGTCGCGCTTGTGGGTGCCGCGTGAGCTTTCGGTCCGGCGACCAGCGGCGGGTAGGATCGACCAGTGAGTCCCGGCCGGTCCGGGATCATTCCGCGTAGCCGTCCGATCGAGGAGTTCCCACCGTGGCCCGAGTCGTCGTCGAAGTCATGCCCAAGGCCGAGATCCTCGATCCGCAGGGTCAGGCCATCCACCGAGCCCTCGGCCGTCTGGGCCACGGCGGCGTCACCGACGTACGGCAGGGCAAGCGGTTCGAACTCGAGATCGCCGACGGTGTGACGGAGGCCGAGCTCGAGGAGATCGCTTCGTCCCTCCTGGCCAACACCGTGATCGAGGACTGGAAGGTCGTCCGCGTGGACACCGCGGAGGCGGCCTCGTGACCGCACGGATCGGCGTCATCACCTTCCCCGGCACGCTCGACGACATCGACGCCTCCCGTGCCGTCACCCGGGCCGGGGCCGAGGCGGTTTCGCTGTGGCACGCCGACGCCGACCTCAAGGGCGTCGACGCCGTGGTGGTCCCCGGCGGCTTCTCCTACGGCGACTACCTGCGGTGCGGTGCCATCGCCTCGATGGCCCCCGTCATGGGTGAGGTCATCTCGGCCGCGAAGGGCGGCATGCCCGTGCTGGGGATCTGCAACGGTTTCCAGATCCTGTGCGAGGCCGGGCTGCTGCCCGGCGCCATGGGCCGCAATCGCGACATGCACTTCATCTGCCGCGACGAGTGGCTGCGGGTGGAGAACAACGGCACGGCCTGGACCTCACGGTTCGAGCAGGATGCCGAGATCCTCATCCCGCTCAAGTCCGGCGAGGGCCGCTACATGGCCACGCCCGAGACCATCGAGAAGCTCGAGGCCGAGGGGCGCGTGGTCTTCCGCTTCGCCGGTGACGCCCCCAACGGTTCCACCAACAACATCGCCGGCATCAGCTCCGCCGACGGTCGCGTGGTGGGTCTCATGCCGCACCCCGAGCACGCGATCGACCCGCTGACCGGCCCGTCCGACGACGGGCTGGGCCTGTTCCTGTCCGCGCTGGACTCGATCGTCAGGGTCTGATCAGCACGCTGCGCTCAGAGCGAAGGGCCCGCCGGGATTGCTCCCGGCGGGCCCTTCGGTGTTGCAGGGGTGGATCAGCCGAGCGGGCTGCCGAGGGTGCTGCCCAGGTCGCCACCGATGCCGGCGACGAGGCCGAGGATCGTCAGGGGCAGCTCAAGGACGAAGCCGAGGATGGTGTCCACGGCGGAGGAGCCGACGCCGTCGAAGCTGCCGAAGGTCTCGATGCTGAAGGGAACGGTGGCGTCGGCGATCGAACCGGTGAGGTCCATGGGGTCTCCCTAAGAGGTACGCCCCGGAATGGCCGGGGCGAGATGCGGCGACCCGGGTGGTCGCGCGCGCGAGATGATTTTGCCCTTATCTGGTGGACAACGGATCAACTTTCTTCACATTAATGACAGAGGTCACTCGCGCCACTCGTGGTCGGCTGTGCCCCGTGCGTCGCCCGCCGACCGCGGCCGATGCGGTAGAACCGTGGGATGAGCGAAACCAGTAACCAGCCCGTCTCCGCCTCCGACAAGGCCGACCGGCCGTTCGACATCGTCCTCTACGGTGCGACCGGGTTCACCGGGGGACTGGTGGCCGAGTACCTGCTGCGGCACATGCCCGAGGGTGGTTCCTGGGCGGTGGCGGGTCGGAACCGGACCAAGCTGGACGCGATCGTCGCCCGACTGGCCACCGAGATGCCGGACGTCCCCGCGCCCGGGGTCGTCGTCGCGGACACCGACGACGCGCGATCGTTGGCGGAGATGGCGCGGTCCGCTCGCGTCATCATCACCACGGTCGGCCCGTACCTCGAGTACGGCGAGCCCCTGGTGGCCGCCTGCGCCGAGGCCGGAACCGACTACGTGGACCTGACCGGGGAGCCCGAGTTCGTGGACCGCATGTACCTCGAGTATCACGACGCGGCCGTGGCCTCCGGCGCACGGATCGTCCACGCCTGCGGCTTCGACTCGATCCCCCACGACCTGGGCGTGTTCTACACCATGAAGCAGGTGCCCGAGGGTGTGCCGGCGGTGGTGTACGGGGCCGTCCACGCGGACGCCCAGTTCTCCGGCGGAACCTTCCACTCGGCCATCGGCCAGTTCGCGCGCCTGCGGGACGCGGCGAAGACCGCCAAGCTGCGGCGCCAGAAGGAGGGCAGGGTCGCCGACCGGCGGATCAAGTCGGTCCAGGGCAAGCCGCACCGGGACAGCGTGCTGGGCCGCTGGCTCGTGCCGCTGCCGACCATCGACCCGCAGATCGTCCTGCGGTCGGCCGCAGCCCTCGAGAGCTACGGGCCGGACTTCACCTACTCGCACTACGCGTCGGTCGGCTCGCCCGTCACCGCCACGGCCGGCATGGTCGGTGTCGGCGCGCTCGCGCTCGGCTCGCAGGTCGGCCCCATCCGGTCGCAGATCCTCAAGCGGATCGACCGCGGGGCCGGGCCGAGCGAGTCCCGCCGGGCCCGGTCCTCGTTCGACGTCACGTTCGTCGCGCTCGCCGGCGGACGTCGGATCGTCACCCGGGTCTCGGGGGGCGACCCGGGGTACACCGAGACGTCGATGATGCTCGCCGAGTCGGGTCTGAGCCTGGCGTTCGACGACCTGCCCGCGCTCTCGGGTCAGCTCACCACGGCCCAGGCCATGGGTGACGCTCTGCTGGACCGGGTCCAGCGCGGCGGCCTGACGTTCGAGGTCCTGTCGACGTAGGTCGGACCCCGGGCGACCCCGCACGAGGTGGGGCCGAAGGCGTCGATTCGCCACCCGGACGGGGCCGACTAGACTCGGCCCCGTGACCTCTCATGTGGACTCCATCTCGCACGCCTCCGACACCCCCGAGCTGGCCCAGCCGTGGGCGGAACTCGGACTCAAGGAGGACGAGTACGCCCGCATCCGGGAGATCCTGGGGCGTCGCCCCACGGACGCCGAGCTGGCCATGTACTCCGTCATGTGGTCGGAGCACTGCTCCTACAAGTCGTCCAAGGTGCACCTGAAGTATTTCGGGGAGACCACCACCGACGAGATGCGCTCGTCCATGCTCGCCGGCATCGGTGAGAACGCCGGCGTCGTGGACATCGGCGGCGGCTGGGCCGTGACGTTCAAGGTGGAGTCCCACAACCACCCCTCGTACATCGAGCCCTACCAGGGCGCCGCGACCGGTGTCGGCGGGATCATCCGCGACATCATGGCGATGGGTGCGCGGCCGGTGGCCGTGATGGACCAGCTTCGCTTCGGCCCCGCCGACGCCGACGACACGCACCGCGTGCTCCCCGGCGTCGTGGCGGGCGTCGGCGGCTACGGCAACTGCCTGGGCCTGCCCAACATCGGTGGCGAGACCGTGTTCGACGAGTCCTACGCCGCCAACCCTCTGGTCAACGCCCTCGGCGCGGGCGTCATGCGCGTCGAGGACCTGCACCTGGCGTTCGCCTCCGGCACTGGCAACCGGATCATCCTGTTCGGTGCCCGCACCGGCCTCGACGGGATCGGTGGCGTGTCGGTGCTCGCCTCCGAGACCTTCGACGTGGATGAGCACGGCGCGCCGGTCAAACCCCGCAAGCTCCCGGCCGTCCAGGTGGGCGACCCGTTCATGGAGAAGGTCCTCATCGAGTGCTGCCTCGACCTGTACCGCGAGGAACTGGTCGTGGGCATCCAGGACCTCGGCGGAGCCGGCCTGGCGTGCGCCACCTCCGAGCTGGCGGCGGCCGGCGACGGCGGCATGCACATCGTGCTCGACAACGTCCCGCTGCGTGCGGAGGGCATGACCGCCGCGGAGATCCTCTCGAGTGAGTCGCAGGAGCGCATGTGCGCCGTGGTGACGCCGGAGAACGTCGAGGCCTTCATGGGGGTGTGTCGCCGCTGGGACGTGCTGGCCGCCGACATCGGCGAGGTCACCGACGGCGACCGGCTCACCATCGAGTTCCGCGGCGAGACCGTCGTGGACGCCCCGCCGGAGTCACTGGCCGACGAGGGACCGGTCTACGAGCGCCCCGTCGAGCGCCCCGCCGACCAGGACGCTCTGCAGGCCGACACCACCGCGAACCTGGCCCGCCCGGCCACCGGTGACGAGCTGCGTCAGACCCTTCTGGACATGATCTCCAGCCCGGCGCTGTGCTCGCGCAAGTTCATCACCGAGCAGTACGACCGGTACGTCCGCGGCAACACGATCCTCGCGGAGGCCGCCGACGGCGGCGTCCTGCGCATCGACGAGGAGTCCGGTCGCGGCATCGCGCTGTCCACCGACGCCTCCGGTCGCTACACCAAGCTCGACCCGTACACCGGTGCCCGGCTGGCCCTGGCGGAGGCGTACCGCAATGTCGCCGTCACCGGCGCCACCCCGGTCGCGGTGACCAACTGCCTGAACTTCGGCTCCCCCGAGGACCCGGGCGTGATGTGGCAGTTCCGCGAGGCCGTCCACGGCCTGGCCGACGGGTGTGCCGAGCTCGGCATCCCCGTCACCGGCGGCAACGTCTCGTTCTACAACCAGACCGGCTCCACGCCGATCCTGCCGACGCCCGTCGTGGGCGTGCTCGGCGTGCTCGACGACGTCGCCCGCCGCACGCCCACCGCGTTCGGTGACACCCCCGGTGAGAGCATCTACCTCCTCGGCGAGACCCGGGACGAGCTCGACGGGTCCATCTGGGCCCAGGTCGCCCACGACCACCTCGGCGGACTGCCGCCCACGGTGGATCTGAAGTGGGAGGCCACCCTGGCCCGCATCATGGCGACCAGCTCGAAGGACGGCCTCATCACCGGCGCCCACGATCTGTCCGAGGGCGGCCTCGCGCAGGCTCTCGTGGAGTCGGCGCTGGCGGGCGAGTGCGGCATCCGCGTCGTGCTGCCCGAGGGCGCCGACCCGTTCGTCTGGCTGTTCTCCGAGTCCGCCGGCCGCGTGATCGTCTCCGTGCCGCGCGGCGAGGAGATCCGCTTCCAGCAGATGCTCACCGCGCAGAACATCCCGCACGCGCGGGTCGGCGTGACCGACCCCGACTCGGGCACGTTCGAGGTGCAGGGCCAGTTCACCCTCACCACCGACGAGTTGCGCGCCGCCCACGAGGGGACGCTGCCGGCGCTGTTCGGCGTCGACCCCGTCTGAGTCGTCGGGGAGGACGGCCGGACCGGGGACAGGCGGGCGGATGCGCGACCTGCGCGGGCGTGAGCGGGTCCTCGCGGTGGTGCTCGCCGCCACCGCGGGGTTCGTCGACGCCGTCGGCTTCCTCGTGGTGGGCGGCTACTTCGTGTCCTTCATGAGCGGGAACTCCACCCGCATGGTCGTCGATCTCTCGGGCGGTGACCTCGCAGGTGCCGCCATCGCCGCCGTCGTGCTGGTCTCGTTCTTCCTGGGGGCGGTCGGGGGCGCGGTGGTGACCCGACGCCGCAACCTCGACGACCGACCGGCGGTCCTGTCCCTCGTGGCGTTCCTGCTCGTGCTCTCGCTCGTCCTGCACCGGGTCACCACGGCCACGGTGCTCGGGACGCCGGTGTCCGTCGCGGCGGCGGCGGCATCGATGGGGGCCATGAACTCCGTCTTCCACTCCCGTGGCGAGGTCTCGCTCGGCGTGACGTACATGACGGGCGCCGTGGTGAAGTCGGCCCACCGCCTGGTCGACGCGCTGGCCGGGGGATCGTGGGCCCCGTACCGCCAGCAGGTGGCCCTGTGGTCCGCGCTCGTCCTCGGTGGTGTCGCCGGCGCACTGCTGCACGTGGCCATGGGCGCCACCGCGCTCGCGCTGGCCGCGGCGGTCGTGATCGGCGCGGCGGTCGTGACCGTCCTGCTGCGCGCCCGGGACTACCGCACCCCCTGACGGCCCGTCAGGGCCCCGGGCCTACGGCAGCCCTCGTCGTCGTGCCCCCAGGTAGGCCTCCCGCGCCGCGAGGCCACGGACCACCTCGTCGAGCATAGGACGTACGAACCGTTCCTTGTGCGCGGTGTCGGAGGCCGCCGCGGCGGCCAGGTTGAGCGCGGAGAACGTCGCCAGCATCAGCGACACGCGCACGAGGGTGACGCTGACCGGGAGACCGAACAGCAGCCCGCCGGGCTCGTCGGGAGGGCGCAGCGTCCACCGTGTCTCGGTGATCTCGGGGACGGCGATCCACCCGAGGGTCACGAAGAACAGGAACACGAGCGTCGCGAACAGCGCCGCCTGGATCAGGGTCGCCAGCACGGGCACCAGCACCAGGTTCACCCGCTCGCCCGGACGCAGCGGGTGAACCGGCGCACGCCCACCCAGGTCCTGGAGGATGTCGTCGCGGGTGGAGATGCCCACCAGCAGCACCGTGAGCACCACCATGACGCCCAGCACGGCGAACGTCCGCGGCCAGGACAGTTCCACCATGACCTGCCAGATCTCCACGCTGAAGAACAGGAACAGCACCGCCAACATGAGGATCGGCAGCACCCTCGCCACCATCGGCCCCATGGTGGCCAGTTCCCGCCGCACGCGCCGCGCCGACCAGCGCACCAGCGAGCCCAGCCCCGTGTAGGTGCCCACCAGGACGCCCACCGCGAGCAGGGCGGTGGTGCGGCACGAGGGGCCGTCGTGGGGGTCGAACACGACGTGGGGGACGACGACGAGGGCGATCAGCGACCCGAGACCGATCGCCGAGCCGACCACCGGGCGCGCGTGACGGGCCGCCGTCGACACCAGCCATCCCACGAGTGGGGCGGCGACCCAGAGCGCGACCGCCAGCAGCAGGAATTCGGCGATCGGCTCCGGGGCGTCGAGCAGATCCGGCTCCGCCCCCGGCCCGGCCCGCTCGAGCAACGCGATCATGTAGTCGTTCGACCGGTCCACGGCGGCGATCCCGGTGGCGGCCACCGCGAGCCCGGCGCCGAGGCCGGCGGA
>NZ_JAALDT010000385.1:0-5279 GCF_014144995.1 Dietzia sp. DQ11-71
GCCTCGGGGCGACCGGACACCACCCGGTCGGCGCGCCAGCCGGACACGACGTGGCGTCCATCGGTCGAGCGGACGGGGAGGGCCACCCGTAGCCCCGTCACGTCCAGTTCCTCCCGGACCCGGGCGGACCAGTTCGCCAGCGCCGTGTCCGCGACGGGGCGGAGCACGACGGCGGCACCGGAGGTGGACACCAGCCAGCCGGTCCCGGAGCCGGCGACCACGGGGACGGCCGGGCCGTCCGTCACGCCGAACGCGCCACGGACGTGCTCGGGGACCCTCGCATCGTTCACGCCGCCCACGCTACCCACCTCCTCGGTCAATACCCGGGCAGGGACGGGTCGACGTCGCGTGTCCACGCGTCGATTCCGCCCGCCAACGACCGAACGCCGGTGAATCCGGCCCCGGACAGGGTCGTGGCGGCGCGCGCGGAGCGCACACCGGACTTGCAGTAGAGGACCAGGCGCCCCCGGGCGGCGGCGCGACCGAGGACACCGGTGGGGTCCGCGGCGTCCTCGGCGACCGAGTCCAGGGGCACCCACACCGACGGCTCGATCCGGGCGATGGACCGCTCACCCGCCCCGCGGACGTCCACGAGGACCGGGGCGGCAGCGCCGGGGGACCCCGCCTGCGTCAACTCCTCCGCGAGCTCGGCGGCGGTGACGACCGGCACGGCCGCCGGCCCGGCCGCCGGCATCTCGCAGGAGACGTCGTCGGCCCCGTCGGGCAGTCGGGTGACCGGCTCCCTCGACGGGTCCGGTCGGATCGTCACCGCCCGGTGGGTCGACTCGAGCAGATCCATCAGGACCAGGCGTCCGAGTAGGGGCCGGCCCGCTCCCGTGACGAGCTTGACCGCCTCCATGGCCATCATCGACCCGACCGTGCCACACAACGCACCCACGACCCCGGCCTCGGCACAGCTGGGCACCGACCCGGGAGGCGGTGGGGACGGGTAGAGGTCCCGCAGGGTCACCGGGTCGGCGGGCGCCGGTGGGCGCGACCAGAACACGGCGAGTTGCGCCCGGAAGCGGTCGATGGTCCCCCAGATGAGCGGGATCCCCACGATCTCGCAGGCGTCGGAGACCAGGTACCTGGTCGCGAAGTTGTCGCTGCCGTCGATCACCAGATCATGGCCCTCGAGAAGCGACTCGATGTTCAGGGCGTCGAGTCGGGCGTGGATCGCGTCGACCCGGACCCCGGGCGCCAACTCGGCCAGGCGGTCCCTCGCCGAGTCCACCTTGGGTCGGCCCACGGCCCCGACGGAGTGGATCACCTGCCGGTGCAGGTTGCCGAGGTCCACCTCGTCGTCGTCGACGACCGTGATCCGCCCGACACCCGCCGCGGCGAGGTACATGAGCACCGGGGCACCCAGGCCGCCGGCACCCACGACGAACACCGACGCGGCGCGCAGGCGACGCTGCCCCTCGTCGCCGATCGCGCCGAGCAACAGGTGCCGCGAGTACCGTTCCCGCTCGTCCCTCGTCAGCTCCGGTACCGGGTCCACCAGCGGGGGAAGGCCGCGGTCCCCCGGTCCGCCCGCGGCGGTCATCCCGCCACCGGGGGTCCGCCGGGGAACGGCCACGCGTTGTATCGACACGTGTCGTCGTTGTCCGGGACCACGCCCTCGGGATCCAACTGGTGGATGTCGCCGTTGTTCACGCCGAACGTCTGCTGCATCATGATCGGCGCCAGTGCGCCGTCCGCGGGGCACGGCTCGTGGGCCGGGTAGCCGATCGCGTGGCCGACCTCGTGGTTGACCAGATACTGCCGGTAGGACCCGATGTCGCCCTGGAACGACCTCGCTCCCCGCACCCAGCGCGCGAGGTTGAGGTACACGCGCCCGGTGGCCGAGTTGTAGCAACTCGCCTCGAGTTCGATGTCGTACCCGCAGTTCTCGCGGACCGTCATGGGGCTCGCCAGCGAGACCCGGAACGCGGGCTCGTCCCCGGCGATCCGCCGGAACGCGACGGCGCCGTCGGCCGTCCAGCTCTTGGGGTTGGCCAGGGTCGCGTCGACCATCCTGGCGACCGAGTCGTCCCCGCCGAAGTCGACGGTGTCGATCCCGTCCTCGACCTCGACCGTGTAGCTGAACTGCTCGGCCGTCGGGCGTCCCACCGGATCGGTGCCGCCGGGCACGATCCTGAACTCCCCGCTCGCGGCCCCGATGAAGGAGCCGCCCTCCGGCAACTCACCACTGGGCGGGACCTCACCGGCCGCGGGCACCCCGACCACGGCCGGGGTCTCCTCCGCCCGGACCACCCGGTCCTCGTCCGACGCGCCCGGCGAGACGATCGCGTCCCCGATCACCAGGGCGGTGAGCACCACGAGCACCGGGATCGCGTACGCGCGCCAGCCCCAGGTGGCCAAGAACCTGCCGACCGGGGTCTGCCGACGCAGGTGGTCCCGGGATCCGGGCACCGACCGGCGGCGCCCCGGGGTCGACTCCTGCGGGTCCCACGGCGCGCGCAGCGGCTCGCCGTGCGGAGGGTAGTACGGGGGTCGCTGACGACCCTCGGCGTCCGCACCGCCCGGCGTCCGGCGACGGCCGTCGCTCATCCGTACACCTCCACGTCCACTCCTGAAGTCAAGGCCTACACGATCCCACATGAGGGGTGAGGCGCCTCCGCCCGCACTCCGCGGCTGCGGGTATTGTCCGTCTGGCCCGGACGCCTGTCGACTCCCGCCCGGGCGGAGAAGGAGCCAGCAGATGACGAGCCCGGACGGACCCTTCCCGGCCGCACCGGGCCGCACCCGAGCGGCCCGACTCCCCCGCGGGGCCCGGCGCAGCCAGTTGATCGACGCCGCCGGGACCGTGTTCGTCGACCAGGGCTTCCACGCCTCCGGGATGGATGACATCGCCGTCCTGGCCGGCGTCTCCAAGCCGGTGCTCTACCAGCATTTCGACTCCAAGCGCGATCTGTACATCGAGGTGCTGCGCCACCATGTCGACGAACTGCTCGGGCGCATCCGTGCCGCGCTGGACTCGACCTCCGACAACCGGCGCCGGGTCGAGGCGGCCGTCGACACGTTCTTCGCGTACGCCGACGCCGACACCCGCGGGTTCCGGCTGGTCTTCTACTCCGAGTCCGGTGATGAGGACGTCCGGCGGGAACTCGACAGGGCCACCGACGGGTGCATCGACGCGGTCCACGACCTCGTCCGCGGGGACTCCGGGCTCGACGCCCACCGCTCGCGACTGCTGGCCGTCGGACTGGTCGGGGCCAGCCGGGTCAGCGCCGGACACTGGCTCGACGCCGGCCGACCGATCCCCCGCGCGGACGCCGTCTCGACGACGGTCACGCTGTGCTGGGGCGGCCTGTCCAAGATCCCGCGTCACGGAGGGGACCGGACCGACTCGGACGACCAGGCCTGACCCCCGGGGGTCGGGGCCGCGAGGGCGGACCCCGGCCCGGGGTTCACTCCCTCAGGAGAGGAACCCGACCGCGCGGCGCGCGGTCTCGCCGATCTCGACGTACGCCACCCGATCGGTGGACACGAGGTAACGGCGCCCCTTCTCGTCCTCGAGCTCGAGTACCGCCTTGGCCTCCGCGGTCAGGGCCGCCTCGACGCGCTTGTACACGTCCTCCGGCGTCATCCCGGTCTTGAACACGAGCTCACGGTTGCTGTCGGCGATGCCGATCTTGACCTCCACGGTGCCTGCCCTTCTCGTCGTAGGCGCATGTCACGCCGTCATCGGCGGTGCGTGCGGTCCAGGCTAGCCCGACGCGCTCGAAAGGCGGCGGCACGGGATAGGATGTGTGCACGTGGATCACTCCCCGGGTCCGGATCGCTCCGGCGCCGGGCGTGACAGGTCCCGTGGAAATGTGCGCGCGCCCCGCTCGCGAGGCCGGACCTTGTGCGGCCCGAACCATCCGCGCGCGAGACGAGAAAGGCACCGCCCTGTCCACCACAGATGTCACCACCGAAGAAGTCGACGGCATGGCCACGACGACCGCCGTCGTCGACGCCCCGTCCTCCGACTCCTCCCCCAGCTTCGCCGAGCTCGGCGTCCGCCCGGAGATCGTCACCGCGCTCGCCGAGCGCGGGATCACCCACACGTTCGCCATCCAGGAACTCACCCTCCCGCTGGCACTGGCCGGATCCGACCTCATCGGTCAGGCCCGGACCGGCATGGGCAAGACCTACGGGTTCGGCGTCCCGCTCCTCCACCGCATCGCCACCGGCGAGGCGACGAGGACGCTCGACGGCACCCCCCGGGCGCTGATCATCGTCCCCACCCGCGAGCTGTGCGTCCAGGTCACCCAGGACCTCAAGATCGCCGCGACCGGCCTCACCGCGCCGGCGGCCTCCGGGTCCGGCACCCGCCCGCTCAAGGTCCTCGCGATCTACGGCGGAACGCCGTACGAGCAGCAGACCGAGGCCCTGGAGAAGGGCGTCGACGTGGTCGTCGGCACCCCCGGCCGCCTGCTCGACCTCGCGAACCAGTCGAAGCTCGTGCTGGGCAAGGTCGAGGCCCTCGTCCTCGACGAGGCCGACGAGATGCTCGACCTGGGCTTCCTGCCCGACATCGAGAAGCTGCTGCGCATGGTCCCGGAGAAGCGCCAGACCATGCTGTTCTCGGCCACCATGCCCGGCCCGATCATCACCCTGGCCCGCACCTTCCTCACCAAACCCACCCACATCCGCGCCGAGGCCGCCGACTCCGGCGCCACGCACGAGAACACCACCCAGTACGTCTACCGGGCCCATTCGCTCGACAAGCCCGAGGTGGTCTCCCGGATCCTCCAGGCCGAGGGCCGTGGCGCCACCATGATCTTCTGCCGCACCAAGCGCACCGCCCAGAAGTTGGCCGACGATCTCGCGGAGCGCGGCTTCCGGGTGGGCGCCATCCACGGCGACCTCGGCCAGGGGGCGCGTGAGAAGTCCCTCAAGGCGTTCCGCTCCGGTGACGTCGACGTCCTCGTCGCCACCGATGTCGCGGCCCGCGGGATCGACGTCGACGATGTCACCCACGTCATCAACTACCAGTGCCCGGAGGACGAGAAGACCTACGTGCACCGGATCGGCCGCACGGGCCGCGCCGGACGCACGGGTGTCGCCGTCACCCTCGTGGACTGGGACGACCTGCCCCGGTGGGGCCTGATCGACAAGGCCCTCGGACTCGGGTCCGGTGAGCCCGCCGAGACCTATTCGACGTCCCCGCACCTGCGGTCCGATCTCGGGATCCCGGAGAGCGCTGGCGGACGCGTCGGCGCCCCCACCGGGACCGGCTCCGGCCGCCGCCCGGCCGACCGCGACTCCCGCGGGCCCGCCCGGGAGTC
>NZ_JAALDT010000386.1:0-1617 GCF_014144995.1 Dietzia sp. DQ11-71
TGGCCGGCGCGGGATCGGTCGCGTTCTCACTCATGGACGCCATCGTCACAGATCATCGCCCCGAGGGGAATCGGGAAGTACCCGGATATCCACGGCCACGCTCGCCGGCGAGACACCCCCCTCCCGCAATCCGGCGACCAGGTCCCGGGAGATGGCGTCCTTGACCGACCGCGCACCGTGACTGCCCACGACGAAGCGGACGGTGGCGAGGATCCCGTCCTCCTGCAGCGAGACGAACACCTGCGGCCCGAACTCCCGGACATCGACCGCGTACATGCGGCTCATCTGCTGCATGCTCGCCATCGCCTCGTCGCTCAGCTCCCTCGTGTGCCGGTCCGCGCAGGCGTGGAACACCGTGTCGACACGTCGGAGATCCACGTCGAACGGCAGCTTGAGCGACAGTTCCTCCCAGAGGAAGGGGAACCCGCGGGTGTAGTTGTAGACCGCCTCGTCGAAGATGACGCCGTTCGACACCGTGACCACCCGGCCGGTGAACTGACGGCTCGGTACCCAGTTGCCGGTCTCCGCGCCGGCCATCGACGACGGGGATCCCATCTCCATGACGGTCGTGCGCAGGAAACCGAGCGACATCACATCGCCCCGGACCCCACCCACGGCGATCCGGTCGCCGACCGCGAACACCCGCCCCCGGAGGATGACGAAGTAGCCCGCCAGACTCGCGATCACCTTCTGCAACGCGAACGCCAGGCCCGCGGTGACGAGTCCGACCCCCACGGTCAGGTCGGTTCCCGGGGTCACCCAGATGGAGAAGAGCGCCAGCACGGCCACGACGGCGGTGAACAGCTGCAGACTCTGCTTCGTCCAGAACCTCGACGCGGACCCGGCGGGCCCGGTGATCGCCTGCATCACCGCCCGCGAGATCGACGTGAACAGCGACAGCAGCACGAACAGCAGGATGCTGAGGAGCACCTTGAGAACGGTCCGCCCGCTGACCCCGACCAGCGTCACCCCGAAGAGCCGCAGCTGTTCGTCGGAGCCCAGGAAACCCATGACGGTGTCGACCATCCCGCCATCCTCCCTCCCCGGCGGCCTCGGGGTCGGAAATCAGGGTCGGACCCCGATGTGCCGCGGACTCCCGCCGAGCACGATGGGGTCATGTCCAGAACGAGCACCCCCGACCTCCCGTCAGAGCTCCGCTCCCTGTGGCGGACCCGTCCCGTCCGGACCCCGGACGATTCCAGGATCGCCGGCGTCTGCGGCGGCTTCGGTCGGCGCTACGGCGTCGACCCGGTCCTCTTCCGCGTCGCGTTCGTCGTCGCCGCACTGTGGGGTGGGGCGGGCGTGTTCCTGTACGCCCTGATGTGGCTGCTCCTGCGCTCCGCCGGCGACGAGGTCTCCTCCGGGGAGGCGCTCCTGGGGAAGGGCCGGGCGTCGGGCTCCAAGGTCACCGCGGTGGTCCTCGTCGTCGTCGTCCTCCTGTCCGCCCCCACCTTCGGCGGTTCCGGGGAGACCCTCCTCCTCGGCGCCGGGTTCCTCATGGTCGCGGCGATGCTCGCCGGCTGGTACGGCCTGCACCGGCGCACCCCCGAACCGCCCGCCGGGTGGGCGGAGGTCTCCGCGGTGCGGCCCTCCGCCGCTCGCGGACCCGACGCGTCG
>NZ_JAALDT010000387.1:0-1296 GCF_014144995.1 Dietzia sp. DQ11-71
CCTCACTGCCCAGTGGGGATGCAGAGAAGCTCCGCCGCCGGATCGACTCCGCCGCCCGCGCCGCCTCGGAGTCGGGCCACCCCCGCACGCGCGACCAACTGCGCGCCGACGCCCTGTGCGCACTCGGGGACCCCACGACCAACGACATCGGCACGAGCCTGTACGACGCGGAAGAGTCGGCGGGCGCGTGCAATGCCACTACCGGCACCCGCGCCGACGCCGCCGACAGGCCCCCGGTGGGAGCGTCGTGGGGCACCGAGCAGCCCATCCGGATCTCGATCATCGACAGCGTCGCCCAGGGGTCGCCCAACCGCGTGCAGTTCGTGAACGGCGCCTATTCGAGCTTCGACTGGCTGTGTGAGGAGCTCCTGTCCGGCGGCGACTCCAGGGTCAGGTTCGAGATGCTCGACCCGCAGCCGGGTGTCCAGGACACACCGGACGCGGTGCTCAAGTACTTCATCACCCCGGCGCTGGCCGAGCGAATCCGGCTCCGCGACGGCACGTGCCGCCACCCGGGGTGCACGGTCGACGCCCACGACTGTGAGATCGACCATGTCATCGCCTTCGATCATCAGCGACCTGAACTGGGCGGACCCACCGCCGAGTGGAACCTCGTGTGCCTGTGTCGCAAGCACCATCGGGAGAAGACCTTCGGGCACTGCGCCTACCGACCCGGACCGCTCGGCGAGCTGACCATCATCACCGAGACCGGTCACGAACACCGCACCACACCACACGGGCCGCTGGCCCAGGCGCGCGACCGGATTCTCGACCACCGATGGCGACAACACGTCGACCGTCTCATCGCCGACGACGGCCACCTCACCAATCCGCCCGGCATCGAGCGGGACTACCGCACCGGCCGAGACGGTTCCCGGCCAGCCTGACTGCCAGCGGCAGACCCGGCCCGCCTGACCGTTGGCGGGTCGGGTCGCCCTCGACGGGTCGGGTCAGCCCGGCTGCTGGTCCTGCGGGACCGCGCCCATCCCGACACCGGGCTGGCACATCTTCCAGGCGCCATCCTCGTCGCGCATGTGAATCTGCTCCGGGCCCGTCCCGTCGGACGCCGACTCCACGGTCGCGGTCGCCTCGGCGCCGTTGTCACTGATCTCCACCCCGAGCACCTCGAGATCCTGGGGGAACGAACCCGCGATCGATTCGCGGAACATCGAGTCGAGGTCCGAGCCCGTCGCCTCGCTCGACGCGGTGATGGTGTCGACGAGCTCCTGCGGGACGCGGTTCTCCGCGCACATGTGCCCGTTGAACTCGGCGAACGACTCCGCCGAACTCATGCTC
>NZ_JAALDT010000388.1:0-3069 GCF_014144995.1 Dietzia sp. DQ11-71
CCGGCAGCCGCGGCCCCGGCGACGGCGGTGCGTCCGGCCAGGGCACCGGTCCCGACAGCGGCACCGGCCAGCGCTCCGGCCCGGAGGAGGGAGCGCCTGCCGATGCCACCGGTGGGGTGGGAATCGGAGAGGTGGGCGGTTCCGGCGATGCGGGCCGACCCGGGAGACTCGGGCGAGGGGGCGGGAGACGCGGTCACGCGCTCAAGTCTGTCCCCTCGGGTGACGTCCGGGAGCGGATTCGCCCCAGACGTCACCGAGGGTTCACTCCCCGTCGATCCGGGCGTCCTGTGCCGGGGTGGTGTCGGCGCCCACCACGAGCTCCTCGATCTCGGTCTTCTCCGGCGTCGAGAGGTACCGCTCGCGCGAGTCGTCCAGCTCCTGGAGCCACGGGGTGTGGTGGACGGTCGCCATGGTGCCGGTGAGGACGGAGCGGTACGGCTTGTCCCGGTAGGTCAGGATGTTCTTCTTCTTGTCCTTCTTCCAGGCGAGGAAGATCTCGACCACCTCGTCGAGGTCGAACATCGGGTAGTCCGTGGCCTCGATGAGGTCGCGGACGTAGTCGGCCTGGAAGCGCACGTCGTCGGCGTCGCCCTCCAGCTCCTGGAACCGGTTCCGCCAGGCCCGCATGTGGGCGACCCGATCCTCGGCGGACGGCAACTTGGCCCGGCCCAGGATGAGGTCGCGGACGTACCAGGCCTGGGCGTCGAACATGTTGAAGGTGAACCACTGGTCCTGGGCGCCGAGGTAGTAGACCTTGGGGTTCTTCTGCCACACCACGCCGCGGTAGAGGCCGGCGGGGTAGATGTTGTTGGGCGACTGCAGGGCCAGGTCCGCCGGTAGGAACGGGTACTTGTGGAGGTAGCCGGTGCACAGGATCACGGCGTCGAACTCGCGGGTCTCGCCGCCGGTGAAGTGGACGGTCTCGCCGTCGGACCGCTGGACCAGCGGCAGTTCCTCCATCCCGTCCGGCCAGTCGTACCCCATGGGGGCGGTGCGGTAGGAGATCGTCACCGACCGGGCGCCCATCTTGAAGGCCTGCACCCCGATGTCCTCGGCGGAGTAGGAGGCGCCGATCAGCAGAACGCGCTTGTCCGCCAGCTTCTCGGCCCCGCGGAAGTCGTGGGCATGGCGGACAGACCCGGGGAACGTCTCGATGCCCTTGAAGTCCGGGAGGTTGGGGTAGGAGAAGTGGCCGGTGGCGACGATGATCCGGTCGAACTCCGACGAGGTCGTCTTGCCGGACCTGAGGTTCTCCACGGTGACGGTGAAGGTGTCCAGATCGCGGTCGTAGTCCACCCAACGGACGGCCGTGGAGAACTGCACCTTGTCCTTGACGTCGGACCCCTGGACCCGGCCGTCGATGTAGTCCCACAGGACCTCACGCGGCGGATACGACGAGATGGGCCTGCCGAAGTGCTCGTCGAACGTGTACTCGGCGAACTCGAGCGCCTCCTTGGGGCCGTTCGACCACAGGTTGCGGTACATGGAGGAGTGGACCGGCTCGCCGTACTTGTCGGTGCCCGACCGCCAGTTGTAGTTCCACTGGCCGCCCCAGTCGTCCTGCTTCTCGTAGGCCACGATCTCGGGGATCTTGGCCCCGGATCGCTGGGCCGATTCGAACGCCCTGAGGGCGGCCATTCCGCTCGGCCCGGCTCCGATGATCGCAATACGCTGTCTAGACACAGTTTTCCTTCCGGCCCACGTTCGGCCTGTTTGTTCGCTCCGAGTGGTGCCGGTGGAAGCTCGTCCGACGCGGGGACTGGAAAAGTCCGCGTAACGGGGCCTCGACGCCGGGACCACGATCGCTCCGAAGGGGCGTGAAACCACTGCCCGCGACGTGCGCACGGCGCCCCGTCCGGGGCGCCGCATGCCCTCGACCTTAGCAAATGGGGGCAGGGGAGGCGATGCGGCGGATTAGTGGACAATGGGGGCATGACCCAGTTCGGAGATCTCCTCGGCCCCCCGCCCACCCGTCTCACCGGTGACCCGGAGGCGGAGGCCGCCGTCGCCGCGGGTGAGGATCCCCGCACCGTGGCGGCCTCCCACCCCACCGCCTCGATCGCGTGGGCCGAACTCGCCGAGCGCGCACTCGACTCCGGCGAGGTGATCAGCGCCTACGCGTTCGCCCGCACCGGGTATCACCGCGGGCTGGACCAGCTGCGGCGCCACGGCTGGAAGGGCTTCGGGCCGGTGCCGTACGACCACGAACCCAACCGCGGCTTCCTCCGTTGCGTCGCCGCGCTGGCCCGCGCCGCGCAGTCGATCGGTGAGGAGGACGAGTACATCCGTTGTCTGGACCTGGTCAATGAGTCAGACCCGCACGCCGCCGCGTCTCTCGGCCTGGCGTGACCGACTGGACGCCCGCGCGCTGGGCGTCTACGCCGCGCTGCCGGGCCCGCTGAGGGCGCGCGCCCGGCGACTCGGTTACGCGTTCCTGCCGATCCTGCAGTGCGGTCTCGCCGCGGGACTGGCCTGGTTCCTCGCGCACGACGTGCTGCACCACTCGGCGCCCTTCTTCGCGCCCATCGCGGCCGCCATCGCCCTGGGCACCGGTATGGGGCGTCGCGTCCGGAGGGGTGTCGAGTTGGTGCTCGGCGTCATCGTCGGCGTCGGGTTCGGTGACCTGCTGATCCGGGAGATCGGCTCCGGGGCGTGGCAGATCGCGCTGGTGGTGATCCTGGCGATGTCTGCGGCGGTGTTCGTCGACCGCGGGGCGATTACAGGCACCCAGGCGGCCTCGTCGGCGATCCTCGTGGCCACGATCCTGCCGCCGGGCAGCGCGGGCGGCTATGAGCGGATGCTCGATGCTGCCGTGGGCGGGGTGGTCGCGCTGGCCGCGATGGCGCTCATGCCCGTCCATCCCCTGCGCCGCGCCCGCCGGGAGGCGGCGTCGCTGCTGGGCGTGGCGTCGTCGGTGCTCGCCGAGGTCGCGGACGGGTTGGAGCGGCGCGACTCGGAGCTCATCCGCTCCGCCCTGCAGGACGCCCGTGACACCCAGCCGGCCGTCGATGAGATCTCCGAGCAGCTCGCGGGGGCGCGGGAACTGGTGCGGATCTCCCCGTTCTACCG
>NZ_JAALDT010000389.1:0-3376 GCF_014144995.1 Dietzia sp. DQ11-71
TGGCAGCACAAGCCGTCCGCCGCCACCGCGGCGAAAAAGGCGTTCGTCGTCAACCGCGTCGGCGACATCGGTCTGGGTGTAGCGCTGATGGTCATGGTCACCCAGCTGGGCACGCTGTCCTACGAGGGCGTGTTCTCGGCGATCGGCGGCGGGGCGGCGGGCGGCGAGGGGGCCGGGGCCGACGGCGGGGCGGTGAGCTCGGGGCTGGTCACCGCGCTCGGGCTGCTGTTGCTGCTGGGCGCGTGCGCCAAGTCCGCCCAGGTGCCGCTTCAGTCCTGGCTCGGCGACGCGATGGAGGGTCCCACCCCGGTGTCCGCCCTCATCCACGCCGCGACCATGGTCACCGCGGGCGTCTACCTCATCACCCGGTCCAACCCGATCTATGACGCGACCCCGACCGCGCGCGCCGCGGTGATCGCGGTCGGCGCCGTGACGCTGCTGTTCGGTGCGATCGTGGGTTGTGCCAAGGACGACATCAAGAAGGTCCTCGCCGCCTCCACCATGAGTCAGGTCGGCTACATGGTCATGGCCGCCGGCTTCGGACCCGCCGGATACGCGCTGGCGATCATGCACCTGCTCACCCACGGTTTCTTCAAGGCCGGCCTCTTCCTCGGGGCCGGTTCGGTGATGCACGGGATGAACGACGAGGTCGACATGCGACGCTACGGCGCCCTACGCGCGGTCATGCCGATCACCTTCGCCACCTTCGGACTCGGCTATCTGGCCATCATCGGCGTCCCTCCGTTCGCCGGGTTCTACTCCAAGGAGGGCATCATCTCCGCGGCGTTCGACGTGGGCAGCTGGTCGGCTGCGGGTGCGGGCGCGTTCGGCTCAGGATCGGCGGTCGGCTACCTCCTGGGGGCGGTGGCCCTGCTCGGCGCGGGCCTGACCGCCTTCTACATGACCCGTGTGATGATCCTGACCTTCTTCGGGCCCGGGCGCTGGGCCGACGACGCCCACCCCCACGAGTCGCCGGCGATCATGACGGCGCCGATGATCGCGATCGCCGTGGGCTCGGTGCTCTCGGGTCTGCTGCTGTCGCTCGGCGGGCGGCTGCAGGACTGGCTGGCACCGGTCGTCGGCGAGCACCATCCGGAGCACGTCCTACCGGTGTGGTTGGTCACCGCCGCCTCCCTGGTCGTGGTGGCCGTCGGCATCGCCCTCGCCGTGCACCGCTACACCCGTAGTGAGATTCCGGCCACCGCCCCCGCCGGCTCCGGGCTCACGCGCGCCGCGCGCCGTGACCTGTATGCCGACGACCTCAACGAGGCGGTGTTCATGCGACCCGGCCAGGCCCTGGTCGCGGGCACGGAGATGGTCGACCGACGCGTCGTGGCCGGGGCGGCGACGGGTGTCGGCACCACCCTCGGGGAACTGTCCGCCCGGACGAGGCTCCTGCAGTCCGGGCTCACCCGCTCCTACGCGCTGTACATGCTGATCGGCGCCGTTCTGGTGATCGCCGCGATGTTGGGGGGTGGCGTGCTGTGACCGGCCCCGGACTGCTCACCGCGCTGTGGCTCACGCCCCTGGTCGGCGCACTCGTCGTCGTCGTCCTCCCCGCGAGCGCGCGCCGCGCGGCGAGGCCCCTCGCCCTGGTCACGTCACTGGTCGTCCTGGGGGTGGCCGTCGCGCTGGCTGTCGGGTTCGAGCCGGGCGGCGACACCCACCAGTTCGTCGAGTCGCGGCCGTGGATCCCTGCGTTCGGCGCGACGTACACACTCGGGATCGACGGCGTGGCGCTCGTGCTGGTGCTGCTCACCGCCGCACTCATGCCGTTGCTGCTGCTCGCCGGATGGCGTGACACCGACGGGCCCGGTGTCGACGGCCCCGGCCCGGACGGTCGGCGGACGCAGGCGTACCCCGCGTTGATGCTCGCCACGCAGGGGCTCGCGCTGGTGGCCTTCACGAGCCTGGACGTGCTGCTGTTCTACGTGGCGTTCGAGGCCATGCTCATCCCGCTGTACTTTCTCATCGGGGGATTCGGAACAGGCGCGTTCGGGGACAGCGGCGCGGACCGGGCGCGGGCGGCCGTGCGGTTCCTCCTCTACAACCTGCTCGGCGGGCTCGTCATGCTGGCCGCGGTGCTCGGGCTCTACATGTACACAGACCGGGCCGGACTCGGGCCCGACGGCCGCGGCACCTTCGACTACCGCCTCATCACCGACGCCGTCGCCGACGGGCGATTGCAGATCCCGCCCGGCGCGATGCTGCTGCTGTTCGCCGGGTTCACGCTGGCCTTCGCGATCAAGGCCCCGCTGTGGCCGTTCCACACCTGGCTTCCCGGGGCCGCCGTCGCCGCGACGCCCGCGTCCGCCGTGCTCATGATGGCCGTGGTGGACAAGGTCGGCACCTTCGCGATGCTGCGGTACTCGCTGCCGCTGTTCCCCGAGGCAGCGGCGACCGCGGCGCCCGTGATGGTGACGCTCGCGGTGATCAGCATCGTCTACGGCGGCATCATGGCCATCGCCCAGACCGACCTCCTGCGGCTCATCGCCTACGCGTCGATCTCCCACTTCGGGTTCATCGTGCTGGGTGTGTTCGCCGCGACCGAGCAGTCGGCGACCGGCTCGACGCTGTACATGGTCAACCACGGCATCGCCACGGCCGCGCTGTTCCTCGTGGCCGGGTTCCTCGTCCGGCGGCACCGGATCCGCGAGATCGGCTACTACGGAGGGGTGCAGCAGGCCGCGCCCGTGCTCGCCGGGGTGTTCCTCATCGCCGGGCTCGCGACGCTGTCACTGCCCGGGCTGGCCCCGTTCATCAGCGAGTTCCTGGTGTTCGTCGGCACGTTCGAGGTCTACCCCGTCGCCGCCGTACTGGCGACGGCGACGTTCGTCCTGGCGGCCGTCTACATCCTGTGGACCTACCAGCGGGTGATGGGCGGGCCCCTCGCGCCGGGGTTGCGGTCCACGCCCGACCTCACGACCCGCGAGCGCGTGGTGCTGGCCCCGCTGGTCGTGGCGCTGATCGTGCTGGGCTTCTACCCGCAGCCGGCGCTCGACGTGATCGACCCGGCGGTCGCCGAGACCGTCACCCACCTGGAAGGTGCCACCCGATGACCCCGGACATCGCCTACTCCTCGCTCCTGCCGCTGCTCGTGGTGCTCGGGACGGCGATCGTCTCGGTGCTCGTCGAGGCGTTCGCCCCCGCCCGACACCGCTACGCCGCGCAGATGGTGCTGTACCTCGGCGGGCTCGTCGCGGCGCTGGTGACGGTGGTTCTGCTCGCCGGGACGCGGCTGGTGACGGCCGGCGGCGCCGTAGCCGTGGACGGGCCGGCGCTGTTCCTGCAGGGGGCGACGGTCCTCGTGGCGATCGGGGCGGGGGTGCTCATCGGGGAACGCTCCCGGGTGGGCGCGGCGGCCGGGGCCTCGTCG
>NZ_JAALDT010000038.1:0-13014 GCF_014144995.1 Dietzia sp. DQ11-71
CCACTCAACCGCGCAGAGGCCAACATGTTCTTCCAGCTAATATCCTTTGGTCTCGGCATCTACGGGGCTCATCGACCACCTCCGGCGTAGTAGTCGGCGCCATGCACGTAGCCCCAGAGAGCTCGACCGCCGACTCTCCTGATCGCCGACTACATCGACGCGTACAAGTCGCGATTCGGGGTCGACCAGATGTCCCGCGAACTTACAGCGCACGGGACCGTGATCTCTCCGAGTACCTATTACGGGCCGGCCCGATGATTAATGCTAAAACAAAACTGAAGGCTCTTCGTACTAATTAAAGAGAGCGTAACGCGGCCACTTGAGATTAACCCTCAGCCGTGCCAGGTCGCGCCGATACCATATACCTTCGACGCGATCGGACCAAATACACTTGCGGAACAAACAAGAATAGGAACACCGCAATGAGCGATGCTCCCATAGGACCTGCAGCTCCAAACTGCAGTGAAACAACCACAGTAATCGAGACGTTTGCGACAGCCATAACAACATGCCATATTGCTTGGTAGCGTAGCTCCCGAGGTAGCGTTAAGAATGTCGCAAGTGGATAAGAGACCGACTGCAGAAACAAAAATAAGGCAAATGTCCCAAGAACGTCTAGCCTTAAGACTATCTCGCCGCCAGAGACTAGAGAGGAAACTGGTCGGCCAAAGAGAAACAGTGCCGCTCCAACTAATGCTCCAAGCACAGCAAAAACCGGCATTACAGACAAAAGCGTTCTGGTCGGATCTGCTTGATCCGAGTGTTTAATAAACGAAGGCCAAAGCGCAGTAGCCGTGCTCGCGACAAGTCCCACCAATGGGGCGTAGAGTTGGTAAGCCAGAGAATACTGCGCCACCTCGGACAGTTCAGACACGTGCGCCAGAATGTATCGATCAAACTGATATGCGACTGGAAGCGCCATCGTGATAATCAGCATAGGGCCAGCAACCCGCACGATACCAGCAGCAGGGACGCTAGACTCACGCAAAGCACGCCCAAAGGGGATGAGATTTAGGCCTAATCGCCGGATAGCGAACGTGCTAGCACCCAAGTTCGCAAGTGCCATACCTATGAACGGGGCCGTTGAAAGAATGACCGCGTTGGCACCGAACCATATCGAAACTCCCGTCACAGCTAGCGCCAAGGTGGGAGACAAAGCCTGAAAGAGTATGGCGACGAAGTTGAGTTCCAGACCGGTAAGCACCCGTGCGCCCAGGGACAACGGCAGTTGCGCGGCGAATACACTTAACGCGACAGCAGCGGCGATATCCACGTCACCCTGACCGCCCGCGAGCAATCTGGACCATCCAGAAAATGGCACCATCGACCAAGCAACTACCAAGAGGATGCTAGATACGGCGAATAGCACAGTGAGACTTCTTTTAGCGATACCAAGTATATCTTGGGGCAGCTCATTCGCTCTCGCGGTGGCGTCCATCAAGGCTGCACCCACACCGAGGTCGGAAAAAGGTAATATGATAACCAGCCCGATGATTATTGCGTAAAGACCATATCCATCAGAACCAAGTTCGCGAACTACTAGACCAGCGGTTGTCAACGTCATCAGCGCTACAAATGGGGCAACAGCAACACGAGCAATAAAACTCTGAGCGGATGCACGGAGCACAGTTGGCAGTCTGGAAATCAAAAGCTCTACTCCGTCCATCGGGCAATACCCCGTCGCTACATATCGCTAGGCGTTATTTCAATAGGTCGGTTCCGCTACGCGATTCGCCGCGCTAGCTCAACCGCTTCACAGAACTCGTTGACATCGCTTCGAGAAAGAAGCGGAATCAACGGTGTTAGCATTTCGTCAGAAAGTAGCCACCATTGAGTAGCAAGGATTTTCGATGCATCTGAACCTGTGAAACGAAACCCAAGTTTCCTGCAGGGAACACCCCCAACGATTTCAAAAGGCAATACGTCGCGGTTCACTAATGCTCCGGCAGCCACCACTCCTCCGTGGCCAATCGTCACGCCAGATAGTATTGTCGCTCTAGCGCCGATCCACACGTCATTCCCAATGCGAATCGGGCCTTTTTTGTCTACTTCACTATCAAACGCCTCCGTCCTAGCCCGGACAGCAAACGGAAACGTGCTGATCGCTCCCAAGTTATGTTCCCCCCCCGGTATCATTCTAACTTCTGGACCGATAGAGCAGAAGTCTCCGATAAAAACCTGGTCAGACGGATTAGAAATCGATATCAATGGCAGGCCATAGCTACCCCGGCCCACTACCAGATTTCCAGTAGCTACTAGCCGCGACAAATCACCCATAAGCGCGCGGTTGTTTAGTCCTCGAGCAACCCGTCCACCTATTGCGAGGATTTTGCTCAAAGTCGGCTGTTGGCTGGACGTCATTGATTGCAAATCAATCAACAGCTTCTTCTTCTTTTTCTTCTTCGAGAACTTCGAGGTCATCTTCTTTCCTTTTCGTCAAGTGCACTTAACGTAGATACCCGGACTCCGTCTGCGCCTCGAAGGTCACCCTCGCAGAGCCTATTCCGTGCACTTTTCACGAGTACTTTCTTGTAGACTTCGCGCATAGTAGGAACTGAGTTAGAAAAGCTCGATATCATCCGCAAAGATAGGCCCAACAATTGCGCGACGTACAAATACATCAACGGAGTTTTCCACATAGATTTCCAGGCGATTCTCTCGCTGGCAATATACTCAATTAACTGAAACTCTGACATCCCCCGAGATTTAAATCCTCCCTCGTGGACTACGGACGCGTTGCCGGCGAGGTAAACGGGAATCTCAAGAGAATGCGCTCGGTATGTAAACGTTTTATCTTCGGCAAACAAGAAGAACCCGTCATTGAAACCTCCAATCGCTTCCCATGCAGAACGATCAACAGCGATGCATGCCCCATTCCCAGAAAGACTAGCCGGCATTCGAACTGGCTCACGTCGTCGAACGGCCGCGGTTAGCAGCTCGGTTCGAAGTGTGTTTTGGCGAAAGGAGTCAGGTACCAGCCAGTTTGCGACAATGGTCCAGCGGCTTAAGCCGCGCAGCAATGAATGCCCCAACGTCGATCCGGAGCAATCAGTCTGGAGCGGAAAGTGCACGCCCCCGAGTCGGGTAACGTTCGCCACAAGCTCCCGAAGACTACTTTCGGAATAGACCACATCAGGGTTAGAGATAATCACCACGTCGCACGGATGATCTATATCGCCCAGAAGTTGCCCAATTCCTTTGTTGACTGCCCACGCATATCCGCCATTCCTGCTGCAGTCGAGCCATATCGCATCCTCGCGCATATCGACCAGGGCACGCGCTTCCGACTTTACGGACGCGTCGCACACTGCGATTTTCGCGAGTTCGAAAGGAATAGAGTCCAAAGTCTCGCGAAACTCATCGATACCTTCGAAATATACAATCGCGATTCCGACATTCATAGGGTCTCTCTTTCGCTAGACGCAGATAATGCAAAAAGGACAACAACTAAGGGCGCGGCACCGGGCGTAGACAGAACTGGCTCCACCATCGAGACAACGAGTAAAAATAGCAAGCTGGGAGTAAGTTGATCCCATTCACGCGGAACATACTTATAAAGGGCCCAGCCTAAGAGCACGACTCCCACAATCCCCACTTGGACCACGAGACCTAACGCAAACTGATGCGGGTACGCGGTGTGCCCGCTACTTAACAGGTCTGCGGTTATACCGCCAGGTCCCCAACCGAAGATCGGTCGCTCTCGAATCAAGCTCCAGACATACTTCCATATGTCAATCCTTCCGGAAAGAAAATCTCCGCCGCTAGCAGAATCTCGAAAACGGTTCAGCACCAGCAAGTCCGGCATGATTCGTCCAACAACTATCAGGTACCCTAGGCTCGTAGCCGCTATCACCAACCCCATTCTGCCGACTAAACCGCGTCCAGCAAACAAAGTAGCTACTACAGCGACAACTATTGACGCTACAAGTGGTCCCCGGGACGCAAACACTATGGGCGCAGCAAGAAACGGCGTGGCCATTAAGTACATTAGCCATCGCGCTCGCCGATGCTTCCCAGCCATTCCGATGATAAGAAATCCCACCGCTGCGGCAACTGCAGCAGCTTTATTGCTCGATCCAATCGAGGATTCAAATATCCGCGCAGCGGAATAAGCTTCGTAATCATTTCCAACGGCCTGAAAGGCGTTTATTAACCCGGCACCAACACTGATGATGGCTCCTGCTGCAAACGCCTCAAGCCGATAGCTTCTATCATTAGTCTCGACCGTGAGCGCGGGATACAAGATCGCTAAACCTAGAGGAACGACAAGAAGTCCATACGCTGCCGCCACTGCAGCATTGCTTGGGGGCGGAGATATAAGTAACCGTACTCCAATGCCCATAGCAATGAGGGCCATCGGTACGTCGATCTTTAGGGAGCCCGAGCGGCTGATACCGTAGATCGCCATTACGACAGCATAGAGCGCGAGGAATAGCAGAAAGCGAGGTAGCGGCAATCCTGGGGCGGTGAGCATCTCGTCGGTCATGGAAAGACCCACGACGAACAAAGGAACTAGTGATCTTCCAAAAAGCGGAAAGAGGAGCACAGCGCCGGCCGCCGCTACAACATATACCGGTCCATTGTTGAGCAGCACAAAGGCCGCTGCAAGTAAAAACATCACGACGATGTCGAGCACCGAGTGGCGGCTGTGTGAACGAGAGTACGTTTTGTCGCGGGCCACGTGTCTACCCCCCGCCTGGGTCATCATGCCTGCATGCCGCTGCGAAATGTTCGCCCTGTCCGAGTCGGTAGGATCTCTCCATTCACGGGCCCAAATCGAAAGATCCATGTTTGCGATTCGGGGGCTTTACCTATAAACGCTATGGCGGCGGATTCAATTTTCATACATTCCAACATAGTGAATTCAGCTAGCATCAGGTTGATTTATTTGAGGCGTAGGCGGCGTTTTTCAACCAAGTTCTAGCTTGGTCGTGTGTGGATAGCTGCTCGAGTTCGTTTCTTTGGCAGTTATACTGCGGAACGCGGACGACTGAGATTGCGGAATGCCTAGTTTCGGGAAGGAGCTCTTCGGAGTCGTCGAATAATTCCTCTGACAACTTTTCGTTCGCCCGCAAACCAGTATATATTATTTCGATATCTCTTCCGGACTGCTCGATCAGTGTTCTGGCGACTTCTGCAATCTTGATTGGCTCGCCCATGTCTAGGACTAACGTTTCGCCTGTTTCACCCACGACCGCCGCTTGTAATACTAATTGACAAGCTTCTGGAATGGTCATAAAAAACCGGTCGACGTTCGGATCCGTGACTGTTATAGGCCCTCCGTCTTTTATCTGTTTCTCGAAGACCGTCAAGACGGACCCTCGAGAACCCAGTACGTTGCCGAACCGCACGGAAACATACTTACTCTCCAGCTTATTTAGCGCTTTGCTCGCGGTTAGTCGCTCAGCAATCCGTTTGCTGGTACCGAGAGCAGAACACGGGTTCGCCGCCTTATCGGTTGAGATATTAACGAATGTTTCGACTCCGGCCAATTCCGCAGCCTCCAAGAGGTTAAGAGTACCTAGAACATTGGTTTTTAACGCTTCGAGTGGATACTGCTCCAACAGTGGCATGTGTTTTAACGCTGCGGCGTGGAAGACTATTTGCGGCTTCCTTTTGGCGAACACCTCAATCATGGAACAGCGATCTCGGATAGATCCCAGGATTGTGTCGTCCCCATCAAGCATGGCTTGGTCCTGGATGGAAAGCTGGACTGAGTGCAGCCCCGACTCGTCGCGATCGAGCATCATCAGTTCTGCTGGCCTAAACCTGACTATCTGGCGGCACAATTCTGACCCGATCGAGCCGCCAGCGCCGGTCACGAGGATTCGCTTGCCACGCAAATATTCCGCAATTTGCGTCTGATTGAGCTGCGCTGGCTTACGGCCCAGAAGGTCGTTTACATTGATCTCACGAAGCTCGTCGGCAGCAACCCGACCCCTCATCATGGAATCGAGCGGGGGCAGGACCAGAACATGCAGGCCAGCAGCCTCTGCCCGGTCGCGAATATTGATAAGCTCCTCGCTAGGCAGACTCGGAACCGCAAGAAGTAAGGTGGTGGCGCTGGTTTTTTTGGCGACTTCTTCGAGTTCGTCGCGCCCACCGTGCACGCGGACGCCTTCGATCACCATGTGGCGCTTGCTGACGTCGTCGTCCAGTATCGCCACCGGGTTGAATTGAGACACCTCAGAACGTCGCAGTTGCCTTACGAGCTGGAGGCCGCCGTCCCCCGCGCCGAACACGAGTGCGAGCTCCGCGTCCTTGGTCACCCCCGCGCCGAACAACCTCTTCCGTCGCACCAGTGACCTGAGGACAAGTGCGCCAAGGATCGTAAATGCCCCAGTTACGATGGGCGTCGACCGGGGCACTCCGTCGTATTGTCCGGTCAGAATGTGACCAAGGAACACAGCAATTGCAGCAGTGGCAAAGACAATGGTCACGACACTTGACTCCAGCACGCTGCCGGGTACGTATCTCCCGCGATATAGCCCTGACAGCCACCCGACGACCCAGGTCAGCGCGATCAGTGCGCCGAGGAGCAAATAGAAGCGTCCCGTCCCCAGAGACCGAGCGAGCTCGTCCACTAAGAAATCGAATCGCATCCATAGCGCCACAATGAACATCGCTGTCCATAAGACGGCATCCACGACAATCCACTGCGAAGTGCCAAGCCTGATAGATTGACGGCTCAGTTTTCTATCCTCTCCAAAGCGAGTACCTTTGGTCATCTCAAGTCCCCCCTAAAACAACGAGTGCTCTCGACTGAAGTGAACATTTAGGTCCCCTCAGTTGTCGAGGACTTGGACGAGTAGTAGTACGAGTCGTAGTAGGCGCTAGAACCCTTTTTGGCGGGCTTGGTTGCCACCGTGACCATGCCCAGAAGAGTTGCGTCGGCCTTCTCTAAGTTATCCACGGCTTGGGCGACCTGGTCGCTAGTCGTGCGATGTGAACGCACCACTAGCAAGGCTCCATCGGTAATCCTGGCGAGGAGAGCACCGTCTGTCACAGGAAGCAACGGTGGAGAATCAATGATCACGTAGTCGTACTCGCTGCGCAGGTTTCCGAAGAGTTGTCGCGAGACTTCCGACGCGAGGAGCTCTGAAGGGTTGGGCGGCAGTGGACCGCACGCCAGCAAATCGACTCCGTCGTGTCGCGTCTCTTGCACCACATCGGCGAACTCGGCCTGGCCGGAGAGAATATTGGTCAGGCCTACCTTGTCCGGCATGGACATGTAGTTAACCACTCGTGGCCGGCGGAGGTCCGCCTCGACCAGTAGGACTCGACTACCCGACTCGGCGAGAGCTAACGCGAGATTGACGGCAGTCTCGGACTTGCCCTCCATTGCTACCGACGAGGTCATCACAAAGACTCGCGGCGGGTTGTCCACGTTGAGGAACTGGAGGTTGGTTCGAAGGCGCCGGAAGGACTCCGCCGCCGGCGAATGTCCTTCACGGAAAGGGACGATGTGCTCGGCACCCTTCTCTTTGTCCTCGTTCTTACGGAACGGAATCGAACCCACAACGGGCTTGCCTACGAGTCCCTCCAACTGCTCGATCGACTTGACCCTGCGATCAAGCGTGTTGACCAGCAGGACCACACCAACGCCGGCAAGTAGACCCAAGACGAGTCCTATAGCCACGTTCTGTTCGGTCCTAGGTGCCACGGGATCTGTAGGCATAGCGGGAGGGTTGACCACGGTGAGCTTGGCCAGTGCGGGTCCTCCGCTATCCGGGGTCTCGAGACGGTTGATTGCCTCCGGCAGGACTTCGCCGAAGCCCTGCGCCAGTTGCAGTGCGCGTTGGGGGTCGGAATCCGTCACTGAAACGTTGAGAAGAACCGTCTTGGCGTCGGCAGTGGCTGCGGCAGCGTTCGCCACCTGATTTGCGGTGAGATCAGCTTCGGCAGCATCCACTACCTTCTGAGTGATGTCCGTGCTCTTGACGAGTGCAGCGTAGGACTGCACCCGCTGCTGAGCGCCGAGTGAACCCTGGTAGGCCGCCGCAGCGGAATCCCCGCCGGCGACGGTCACGTAGAACTGGACCTTCGCTTGGTAGCTCGGGGGGGTGAGCAGGCTCATCCCTAGCGCCAAGAGACCCCCGATGAGCGTTGTAGCCACGATGACGATCCAGCGGGCTCGGAGTACGGACAACAGGTCCCGCAGATCCACTCCAGGGTCCTTTCCTTTAGACAGTCACACAGAAGCGACCCGCTTCAGCGGAGGCGAATCGGGTCAAACGATGACACTACTTTGCTGCGGGCCGCCTCAACACTGGTCGTTCACACGATGAACATGGATTCACCGAAACGGGTCACGCGGCGGGCCCGCTCCATCTCTACTCGTTCTCAGTCGCGATACGTGGTCTTATCCCCGTGAGACGACGATTCCGTCGCCACTGGCCGACACTTGTTGTCACGACAGCTTCCCTGCTGGTACGGCGATTGCGGGCGTGTCCGGCGCCAGCGCGGAGCTCCACCCCTTGGCCATCTTTTCCGAGCCAGTCGACGCAATAGTAGTGGTGGCGGGGCTAGGGACGGCCGGTCCGTCCTCGCCCGGCATCACGCTGAGAATGGGGTGAGGGACCGCATCTTTGTGAACTGACCGCGCGAGTCTTCTGGGCGACCCGCCACCGCTCTCGAGTCCACCTGCGCCGCCGCGCCCGTCCTCGCACTCGATGGCCGGGGCATCCAGATCTAGTGCTTTGCTCCCGACGTCGACACCACCGAAGTTGAATCCACTGCCGCCACCCTGATAGCCCACAGCCGGGGGTGGAAGCCTCTTCCCGACGTCGCCGTCGTTGTCGGAGGCTTCCTCTCGCTTCTCGGCCGTGAACGCCTCTCCCCCGGCCGCCTTGGCCTCGATGAGCTCCTCGAGCCGATTCTCGTAGTCGTCCTCGTACTTCTCCGGCTCGAAATGCGCCGCCATCGTCTCGATCAGCGACGCCGCCATCTTGACCTCCTGCGGCCGGACCTTCGCCTCCTTGTCCAGGCCCTCCAGGATCGCCGGGCGGATTTCATCCGGCCACAGCAACGTCTGCAGCATGAGCACGTCCTTGTACACCCGCAGCGCGCACAGCCGCGCCCGGTTACGCAGGGTGAACGTACAGATCGCCAACCGGTCCGTCGACTCCAGCGCCTCGCGCATCAGCACGTACGCCCGGTTCGACCGCGACGCCGGCTCCAGGAAGTAGGCGTTGTCGAAGGCCACCGGATCCACCTGGTCCGCCGGGACGAACTCGGTCACCTCGATCTCGTGGGACTGCTCTACCGGCAGGCTCGCCAGGTCTTCCTTGGTGAGGATGACCATCTCCCCGTCCTCGGACTCGTAGGCCTTAGCGATGTCGGAGAACCTCCTCGCCCTTCCGGATGGATCGCATGGAATGAGTACGCGACAGACGGGGGCTCGGGGCACCCGGACGCCGGTGCCCCCGGTCCAGAAGGCCTCCGTAGCCTGTATCCGTGAGACCACGTTCCCGACGCCGCAGCATCATCGTTGTGCTGGCGCTCGTCCTGGTGGTGGGTCTGCTTGTCACGGGTCTGACCGCGGCGCGGGCCGTGCTGTTTCCGCAGGTCGACTGGCCAGAACGCGTCGACGCGATCGTGGTCGTCGCCGGCGCCAATGACGACCGCTACGTCTACGCCCGCAGCCTCGCCGAAGAGGGCGTGGGAGACCGCATCCTCGTCTCCCAGCCGCGGAGCGCCACCGGCCGCTACGCCGCCGCGATCGACTCCTACTGCGCCTCCACCCCGGTGCTCGCCCGCGACGGTCGTCGGATCGACGTGGAGTGCTTTGCCCCCGACGTGGACACCACCGAGGGTGAAACCACCGCCGCCACCCGCATAGCCCGCGAGCGCGGGTACAGCTCACTGCTGGTGGTCACCTACTGGGGCCACGTGTCGCGGGTGCGAATGTACTTCGAGCAATGCTTCGACGGGCCCGTCTACGTGACCGACACGCCCCGGCCACTGTCTAAATCGAGGAAGGACGCCCTGCTACACGAGACGGGTGGCTACCTCAAGGCATTCATCAAGCCCGCGTGTTGAGGGTGCGTGCGTCGCGGAACGTCGCCGCCGGGAGTGGTGGACCGACGGGGCACTGCGCAGAAAGCTGATAGGTGGTTTGCCTCCGTGGGCGCTGGTTTCGCAGCTAGTTCTCGCGTGAAACGAAAGCTGAGAGCCCTGTGGTAAGCCCAAGACGATTGAGTCGCCGGGGCCGCGGAGGGGGAGCCCGCGGCCGCCGGCGACTCTGTCGCGCACGATGAAGGATCGCGACCAAAGGCGGTCAGCGTAGTCCGCACCGTTGCGGAGCCGGCGACACCTCGAGGGGGGATAAGGCTTCGCCGCCGACTACCAGCGACATTATCCGCAGAGTGGCTACTACACAACTGTCAGGTTTGTATGCTTGCCTAACGAATCAAGGCCCGTCAGGGCGGGCCTCCGTCTCCCACAGCGCGCACAGACGGGCCCGACCAACCTGTTGATTCGTCAGCAGTGTGAGTCGATCGCGTCCTATTGTCGAGGAACACCTCCGTATACCCCTCACGAAGGACCACCATGACCACGCAGACCATCGACATCCCGCATCTGGGCGGCTCGACCATCGGCTACCGGTTCGGCCGCGACTACGATCCCTCCCTGCCCACCCTGGTGATGTCCAATTCGTTCACCACCTCCGTCGAGCTGTACCGCCCGCAGTTCGCCGACGAGACGCTCAGTTCACGGATGAACCTGCTGGCGATCGAGCCGTACGGCCACGGCGCTACCCGCTCGCGATACCGGGACTTCACCTACTGGGACAGCGCGATCGCCAACCTGCAGGTGCTCGACGCGTTGGGCATCGACACGGCATTCGCCCTGGGAACCTCGCAGGGCGGCTGGATCGTCACCCGCATGGCGTTGCTCGACCCCGACGCGATCCGCGGCATCGTCGTGGTCGGGACCTCGATGGACTACGAGAGCCAGGCCAGCATGGAGCGCGGCTGCTGGGACGGCTCCGACTTCTGCAGCCCGGCGATCGACGCACTGGCGGCCCCCGTCGGCTACAACTGGGTGGTCGACGACGACTTCGTCCTGGGCGTCCTCGGCGCCGGCCTCGGCGAGAACGTCTCCGACGCGGAGAAGCAGTTCTGGCTGGAGACCTACCGCACCAACTATCGCGGCGACGACGGCCGGCACCGCCTGCGCACCGCCAGCATCAACCTCCGCGACCGCGACGGCCTCGAGGCCCGACTCGACGGCGTCACCTGCCCGGTGCTGTGGCTCCAGGGCACCGCCGACCAGGTGTACTCGGTGGCCAACGCCGAGGACGGCATCACGCGGTTCACCAACTCCCCCTCCGCCGAACTACAGATCGTCGACGGCGGCCAGCACTTCCTCACAGCCTCGGATCCCGACACCGCCAACACCGCGACCCTGGCGTTCGTGGAGAAGTGGAGCTGACGTCACTACGCGCCAGCGGCCGTCGCATGCAACCGCGCGCTCCAGAATCATCCGCACGGGATATACCGCAGCAGGATGATTCTGGGGCGCGCGGCTGTCGGTGGGAGCTAGGCAGACTTCTTGGCGGGCGCCTTTCGAGCAGTGGTCTTCTTGGCCGTCGACTTCTTGGCGGGAGTCTTCTTCGCCGCCGTCTTCTTGGCCGGGGTCTTCTTCGCCGAGCTCGAGCTGCTCTTCTTGGCCGACGACTTCTTCCCGGAGCCGGAGTCCTCGTCGTCGTCGTCTTCGTCGTCGCTGTCGTCTGCGTCGCCGCCACGGTCCTTCACACTTGCCCGCAGGGCAGCCAGCAGATCGGCGACCTCGTCGTCGCCGTCATCGTCGCTGGCCTCTTCGCGCTCCTCGGCCGTGAACGCCTCTCCCCCGGCGGCCTTGGTCTCGATGAGCTCATTGAGTTGGAGCTGGTAGTCGTCCTCGTATTTCTCCGGCTCGAAATCCCCGTGACCGGGACGCGGCCGAGGCCGGGATGGAGGTGTTCGTCGACCGCTCCGCCCGGTACTACCGCCGCTACCTGGCCGACGTCATCTCCCAACCCGTGAAGTGGGAGCTCTAGCTCATACCCCGTGACGCGCCAGGTAAGCGGCGGTGGCGGCGTCAGCGGGAAGGAACGTCTCGATGACCAGTTCGGACAAGGTGACATCCAGAGCGGTTCCGAACGTTGCCATCATCGCCAGGAACGACAGACGCGCATCGCCGACCTGTACGAGCAGCGGAACATACACGGGATTCGCATCGGTGTCGGTCGGCTCTCGGTCGTCGGAACCGTGGTGGGGGTAGGCGGCCAGCTCATCGTGTAGCGAGAGCATCTCGTTGTCAGCGAACGCCAGCGCACTCCGACGAAGTCCGCCGAGCACGAATGCGCGCCACTGAGAGAGGTTGGCGATGTGAGGTGCCATACCCTCCGGATGCAGCGTCATGCGCAGCGCGTTCAGTGGTCGCTCGGCGAGTAGATCCGGGGAGACGACCTGGGTGAGGACACCGACCGCAGCGTTGGTCTCGATCACATTCCACATCCGGTCCACCGCCAGGGCCGGGTACGGCTCGTGGGCTGCGAGAATCTCGCGCACCGCAGTCCGAGCCGATGCCATTCCGGGAGAATCCAGGTCATTCTCGGAGTAGCGCGGCGCGAAGCCGGCGGCCATCAACAATTGATTGCGGTCCCGCAAGGGGACTTCGAGGTGCTCCGCAATCCGCAGCACCATGTCCCGGCTGGGTTGGGACCGCCCGGTCTCCACAAAACTGAGGTGGCGGGTGGAGATGGCGGCCTCGTTGGACAACTCGAGCTGGCTCACTCGCCGATGCATGCGCCATTGCCGGAGCAGTGCGCCGACAGAAACGGAGGCGGCGGTGCCGGTGTTCGTCGTCATGGGACAAGTCTGTCCCAGTGAACGACCCGGTTCCATGACCTCCCAGGTAATCGACGCCGCGACTCGGCTGAGTTCAGAGTGGAGTCCGGACGATCGGAACCGCCGATAGTCCGACTTCGTGGGAGGGCGACATGACCGACATCTACTACGCGGACGA
>NZ_JAALDT010000390.1:0-1486 GCF_014144995.1 Dietzia sp. DQ11-71
TGCGCGGAACGGTCTTCTCGTCGCACGTCGTGGCCGCCCGAATCGTGGGGCGGCACAAGCCGTTTGGTCTCATCGTCCGGGCGTACGCCGCCACATCAGTCACATCACCCTCAGATATCCCTCCGGTAACGAGGGTCTCGATTCGGTCACGTCAAGCGCGTAATGTAGCGGCGGGCCGCGCCGATAGGTATAGGTCGGCCCTTCGCAAACCTCAGTCTGGAGCCCGTATGTCCGTGACACGCCGTGGATTTCTCACAGCCGCATCCGTCGGCGTGGGCGCCGCCGTCGCCTCCACCGTCCGAGGTCCCGTCGCCGGGGCCAATCCCTTCACCACCGGCTCGCTCGGCGTCGCCCAGGACCTCATGCAGTCGGTCTCGACCGGCAGCGGGATGATCCAGCCCAACGGCCCTCTCGGCTACGTCGGCGTGACGTTCCCCAGTGCCGAGGAGATCGTCGGCCGGATCCGCTTCGCATTCCCCGACGGCTCGGTCGGTGACTGGCTCCCGCTCGAGGGGATGGACTCCGCCCCGGACGCCGGCAGCACGCCCGCCTCCGAACTCGTCGGCGCGCCCGATGGTGCCGTGGGGTACGAGGTCGATGCGCCCGCGGGGGCCGAGGCGACCGTGTTCGACGACGGCCGCGGCACCCCGCGCAACTACAGCCTCGGCAGCGTCGGCCTGGCGGGCCTACCGGTCATCCCGCGCGCGGCGTGGGGTGCGGGCGATGTCGGGGGCTTCCGCTGGGCCCCCTCCTACTTCCCCGCGCAGTCCATCACGATCCACCACACCGCCTCCCCGGTCGGGTCGGACCGTGCGGCCAGTGTGCGGGCGATCTACAACTATCACGCCAACACCCTGGGCTGGGGCGACGTCGGATACCACCTGCTCATCGACCCCGAGGGCCGGATCTACCAGGGTCGCGGCGGAACGCCCGTCGGCAACCCCGCCTTCCAGTTCCCGCCGGTCGCCGGGATCGCACCGCCGGTCGTCACCGGTGGCCACGTGGGCGGATTCAACAACGGCAACATCGGCATCAGCCTGCTCGGTGACTTCACCGGTGCACCGCCGACCTCGCGCGCGGTGGGCGCGGCCATCGACTGCGTCCGGGCCCTGTGCAACGCCACCGGCATCAACCCGCGCGCCGGCATTACCTACCGCAACCCGCAGGGTGGGGCCACGCGACCAATGATGGCCGTGTCGGGCCACCGCGACTGGGGCGGGACCGCCTGCCCGGGCAACTCGTTCTACCCGCAGATGCAGTTCATCCGCGACCAGGCAGCGCGGGGTTGGGCCCCGACCGCCGTCTCCTCGGCGGTGTTCGGCTCCTGACCTGAACGGGGCGGGGCCGCCCGCCCCTCGCGGCGTAGCCGTCGCCGCCGAGCAGAGGATTTCTACTGCATCGCCCGAGTAGCGGGTGCGCGAATTCCTCTGCTCGGCGGGCGGGTGCCCGCCCGGGCGCCGCTCAGCCGCCGCCGCCGCTCGGTCGC
>NZ_JAALDT010000391.1:0-2687 GCF_014144995.1 Dietzia sp. DQ11-71
TGCCGTACGGGCCGGTCGCGGGGTCGGCGGGGCGGATCGAGCACGTCGCGGCCCCGGGCGGGATCCTCGACCGCCACCTCATCGCCCGGCTCACCGGCGGCGACGTCGCCGAGCTCATCGTGACCCCGTGGCGCGGGGTGCTGGCCGTCCGCGAGTAGGCTGCGGGCTGTCCCACGGCGAGGAACCCGGTGCAAGTCCGGGGCGGTTCCGCCACTGTGAGGCCCGTCGAGCCGATGGGCCCAGCCAGATACTCACCGGGGATCAGCGCGCTCCCACCGCGTCGCTGCGACTTCTCACACCGGGGCGAGAACCCCGAGGAGGACCCCATGAGTGCTGCCCTCAGGCCGCCGCGTCGCTACGACTACGTCGACGACGGGCCCGCCATCTACGTCGACTCCTTCGCGACCATCCGCGGCGAGACCGACCTGTCCCGTGTGCCGGCCGACGCCGAGCGACTCGCCGTGCGGATGGTGCACGGCACCGGCCAGACCGACCTGACCCGTGACCTGCAGGTGCACCCCGGACTGGTCAGTGCGGCGAGGTCGGCGCTCGACGCCGGCGCGCCGATCCTCTGCGACGCCCACATGGTCGCCGCCGGGATCACCCGGGCCCGGCTCCCCCGCGACAACGACGTGGTGTGCACCCTGTCCGATCCCGGCGTTCGCGACCTGGCCGCGCGGATGGGCACCACCCGCTCCGCCGCCGCGCTGGCGTTGTGGGACGATCGCCTCGACGGCGCCGTCGTCGCGATCGGCAACGCCCCCACCGCCCTGTTCCACCTGCTGGAGATGATCCTCGACGGCGCTCCCCGACCCGCCGCGATCGTCGGCTGCCCCGTGGGTTTCATCGGAGCCGCCGAGTCCAAGGCAGCGCTCGCCGAGTTCGCCGACGACCACGGCATCGACATCCCCTTTGTCACCGTGCACGGGCGGCGCGGCGGGTCCGCGATGACCGCCTCTGCCGTCAACGCCCTGGCGCAGGAGGCGGAGTGACCGGCCGGCTGTACGGCGTCGGCGTGGGACCTGGCGATCCCGAGCTGCTCACCCTCAAGGCCGCCCGGCTCATCGGCGCGGCCGACGTCGTGGCCTTTCACGCCGGGCGCGGCAAGGAGTCCAACGCCCGCCGCATTGCCGCCGACCTCATCCCTTCTGGAGCGATCGAGGAGCGACTGGAGTACCCCGTGACCACGGGCGTCACCGACCACCCGGGCGGATACGCGGGCGCGATCGCGGACTTCTACGAGCGCAGCGCGCAGCGGCTGGCCGCACACCTCGCCGCCGGCCGCGACGTGGTGCTGCTGTCCGAGGGGGACCCGCTGTTCTACGGCTCCTTCATGTACATGCACGACAAGCTCGCCCCTCGGTTCGACACCGAGATCGTGCCGGGCATTCCCGCGTTCGCCGCCGCAACCGCGGCGGCCGCCACTCCCCTGGTCAGGCAGACCGACGTCCTCACCGTCCTGCCGGGCACCCTGCCTGAGCCCGAGCTCGCGCGGCGGCTGGCAGACACCGACGGCGCGATCATCATGAAGCTCGGACGGAATTTCCCGGCCGTCCGTCGCGCGCTCGAGGCGGCCGGTCGGCTCGACGGCGCGGTCTATGTGGAGCGCGCGTCGACCGACGCGGAGGCACATCACCCGGTCAGCGAGGTCGACCCGGACTCCGTGCCGTACTTCTCGCTCATCGTCGTCCCCGGCGACTCTCAGCACTCCGACCCCACCGGCCGCCGGCCCGCGCAGCTCTCTGCACCCGGGGAGCCCTCCCCGGGGCGTACCGCCGGCTCGGTTGAGGAGCAGTCCCCAGCATCGCGCGGCGTCGTGCACGTCGTCGGTCTGGGCCCGGGCCCGACAGAGTGGCTGACCCCGGAGGCTTCGCAGATCCTGTCCGAGGTCGACCACGTGGTCGGCTACGCGCCGTACGTCGCCAGGGTTCCGCAGCGGCCCGGGCTGCGTCGCCATTGCTCGGGCAACACCGTGGAAGTCGACCGGGCTGCATTGGCACTGGAGGTGGCCCGCGCGGGTGAGCAAGTGGCCGTGGTCTCGGGCGGCGACGCCGGGGTGTTCGGTATGGCCTCGGCGGTCTTCGAGGCCGCGGACGATCCCCGCTTCGCCGACATCGACATCCGCGTCGCGCCCGGCGTCTCGGCCGTGCAGGCGGTCGCTGCGCGGGCCGGGGCCCCCATCGGCGCGGACTTCGCCGTCATGAGCCTGTCCGACCGGCTCAAGCCGTGGGAGGTCATCGAGCGCCGCCTCGACGCGATCGCGGCGGCCGACCTGGTGCTGGCCGTCTACAACCCGGCCTCGCGCTCGCGCACCCGTCAGGTCGCCGACGCCCGCGAGGTCCTTCTCCGCCACCGCTCCCCGACCACGCCGGTGATCGTGGGCCGTGATGTTGGGCGAACCGAGGAATCCCTCACCGTGACGACTCTCGCCGACCTCGACTGCGACTCCGTCGACATGAAGTGCCTGCTCATCGTGGGCGCCTCTGGGACCCGGGTCACGGAGTCGGGACGCGTGTGGAGTCCGAGGTTTGTGACGTCGTGAACTCTGATCACTCGGGCATCGGCTAGACCCGAAGCCAGTATTGGCTCGCCAAAGCTCGGAAGTCATGGAGGCCTCCCGCGATCTGAGGCCGGTTTGGGCCGACTACTTGGGAGGGCGACATGACCGACATCTACTACGCGGACGA
>NZ_JAALDT010000392.1:0-3280 GCF_014144995.1 Dietzia sp. DQ11-71
GGGCGCCGTCCGGACAGTGCGAGCAGTCGGGCGCGCGAATCCGCGCCGAGCGTCACGGGGCGCGCCTCGGCGAGCACGTCGAACGACCGCATCAACTCCACCACGCTCCGGGCGTGGTCGAGGGTCCAGGCGGCGAGGTCCTCCGCCTCCGTCGAGTCCCACGTCCGCGAGTCGAGGTCGTGGGCGTGGACCAGGAGTTCGAAGACGCGCAGGACGAGGAGGTCGCGGACCGGGATCTCGGCGAGCCGGTGCTGGACGATCGCGTCCGCGTCCCGGGCCCGCGCGAGTTCCCTGCGCAGACCCGCGGACGTGCGGTGCAGTGCGGGGATCGGCTTCTCACCGGCGTGGTCGGCGGTGCGGGTCCACTCGATCTCCGACTCCGGCAGCCGTGGGAAGTAGGCGGCGTAGCGCAGTCCACCGCCCAAGACGTGGTTGGCGCAGTCGCGGCGGGTCCATCCCGGGCAGGCCTCGCAGTCACCGTCGAGTCCGCCGGCGAGCGCGCGGCCGAACAGGGTGGTGGCCCGGTCGAGGACCGCGAGGTCCTCCGGGCTCAGCGGGGTCGGGGTCACGGGCACCTCACCTCCAGGAATGTCTGGGCTTCACACTAGGTTGACTGGGACGGTGTGAACAGATCGCGCCAGCCCTTCAGCCGTGACGAGAAAGGACCGATACCCGCCATGAGCCCGCAGACCTCCGGTGCAGCAGAGACCCGGGAGTTCCAGGCCGAGACCCGGCAGCTGTTGGATCTGATGATCCACTCGATCTATTCGAATCCGGACACCTTCCTGCGCGAGGTCATCTCCAACTCCTCGGACGCGCTGGACAAGCTCCGGTTGGCCGCGCTGCAGGATTCCTCGCTCGGCGCGGACACCTCGGATCTGCACATCGAGCTGATCCCGGATGCCGCCGCCCGGACGCTGACGATCCGCGACAACGGCATCGGCATGTCCCGCGACGAGGTGGTGGACCTCATCGGCACGCTCGCCAGGTCGGGCACCGGGCAGATGCGGGAGGCACTCTCCGCGGCCCGGGCGGCGCAGGAGTCCGGTGAGGTCTCGGAGCAGGCCACCGCGGACCTCATCGGCCAGTTCGGCATCGGTTTCTACTCGACGTTCATGGTCGCGGACACGGTCACGCTGGTCACCCGCAAGGCAGGCGAGAGTGCGGGGACGCGCTGGACGTCGAGCGGCGAGGACACGTACACGATCGAGGACGCCCCGGACGCTCCCCAGGGCACCTCGGTGATCCTGCAGCTCAAGCCGGCCGGTGGGGACGCGGCGCTCCCGGACTACACCGAGGAGCACACGCTGCGCCGGGTGGTGCGCACCTACTCGGACTTCATCGCCTGGCCGATCCGCATGGACGTCGAGCGCCCGGCGCCGGAGCCGGAGTCGACGGATGAGGCCGGCGCGGACGGGGCCGGCGCAGACGATGCCGCAGACGATGCCGCCGCCGAGGACGCCGCGCCCGAGGCTCCCGGCACGGTCACCGAGACGGAGACGCTCAACTCCCAGAAGGCCCTGTGGACGCGGCCCCGCTCGGAGGTCACCGACGAGGAGTACGCCGAGTTCTACCGTCACGTCTCGCACGCGTGGGACGAGCCGCTGGAGACGATCACCCTCAAGGCGGAGGGCACGTTCGAGTACCAGGCGCTGCTGTTCCTTCCCACGCAGGTGCCGTTCGACCTGTTCTCCCCGGACACCAAACGTGGGGTGCAGCTCTACGTCCGTCGTGTCTTCATCATGGACGACTGTGAGGAGCTGGTCCCGCCGTTCCTGCGCTTCGTCAAGGGCATCGTCGACGCCCAGGACCTGTCGCTCAACGTCTCCCGCGAGATCCTCCAGCAGGACCGCCAGATCCGGGCGATCCGCAAGCGCCTGGTCAAGCGGGTGCTGCAGACGATCGAACAGATCAAGACCGACCGGCCGGAGGAGTTCCGCAGCTTCTGGGCCAACTTCGGTGCCGTCCTCAAGGAGGGCCTGATCGCGGACGTCGACGCCCGCGAGCAGTTGCTGGCCGTGAGCACGTTCGCCTCCACGCGTCCCGCCCAGGCGGGCGCCGGGGACGCCGCGTCCGGATCGGACGAGACCCCGCGCGACGACGAGCGTGACGACGACGAGGTGGGCACCACCATCGCCGAGTACGTCTCCCGGATGGCCGACGGGCAGGAGGAGATCTACTACCTCACCGGGACGTCCCGCGCGGCGGTGGAGAACTCCCCGCACCTGGAGGCGTTCCGTGCCCGTGGTGTCGAGGTCCTCATCCTCACCGACCCGGTCGACGAGGTGTGGGTCGACGCGGTCGGCGAGGTCGACGGCAAGCGCCTGCGGTCGGTGGCCAAGGGCGACGTGGACCTGTCCGGCATCGGCTCGGAGAGCGAGGATCGCGAGGACGAGCCCGACGCGGCCGAGTTCGCCGACCTGCTCACCTGGCTGGGCGAGGAGCTGTCGGACGAGGTCAAGCAGGTCCGCCTGTCGCACCGGCTCACCGAGTCGGCCGCGTGCATGGTGGGCGACGAGTTCGACATGACCCCGCAGCTCGAGGCCATGTACCGCGCTTCGGGCATGGAACTGCCCACGAGCAAGCGGATCCTCGAGCTCAACCCCACGCACCCTCTGGTCGAGCGGCTGCGCGAGCAGTACGCATCGGATCCGTCGGCGCCCGGCCTGGCCGACACCGCCCGGCTGCTGTCGGGTGCGGCCGTCCTCGCGGAGGGCGGCACGCTGTCCGATCCGGCTGCGTTCGCCAAGTTGCTGGTCGACCGCATCTGACTCGACTCCGCCCCCGGGGCGGCGGCTACCCGACCACCGGTGTCCGGCCGCCGCCCAGGGAGCCGCAGGTCACGCCGATCATCGCCCCGAGCGCGGTCTCGGTCGGGGTGTGGTGGCTGATCCGCACGCGCGCCCACGCCACCGTCGGTACGAGGGCCAGCAGTCGCCAGTAGCGGGGTGAGAGTTCGCGGGCGAGGACCGTGACGACCCCGGCGAGCACGGCGGTGTGGAACGAGACCTTGATCCGGAGCGTCGCGGCCCCGGCCACGCCCAGCGCCACCAGTGCGGCCCGCGTCATCCGCTGCAACTCGTCCGGGGCGTCGCCCCACCGTTGGGCCGCGAGCAGGGTCGCCACCGACCCGGCGATGCCGACGATCACCAGGGGGCGGTCCTCCCGCCGGGTGACGTGGTGGTCGGACAGCGCCTTGCGTCGGACCCGCCAGGTGATCGCGGCCTGCGGAACGATGCCCAGGCCGGCGGCGGTCGCGAGCCCCCACCCGGTCGACTCC
>NZ_JAALDT010000393.1:0-1443 GCF_014144995.1 Dietzia sp. DQ11-71
GGAGGGGGTCTCCGTCTCGCCATTGTGGGTCACCCGTCGGCGGGCCCGCGCGCGACCCCCGGCCCCGGCCCGCGCGTGGAGACGCCGCGGAGCCGGGACCCGTTCGTCGGGCTGTGCCACGATGAACCCATGGACTTCTCCTCCTCGCCCCGCGCCGCTGAGCTCACCGCAGCCGTCCGCGAGTTCATCGACACCCACATCGCCCCGGTGGAGCCGGAGATCCACGCCGATATCGCCCGGCGTCGGCTCGCCGGCCAGGACCCGTGGGCGGTCGATCCGCGGGTCACGGAGCTCCAGGCCCGCGCCCGCGAGCAGGGACTGTGGAACCTCTTCCTCCCGGCCGGACACGAGGGGCCCTATGCCGAGCGCTACGGCACCCACGGCGGCACCGGCCTGAGCAACACCGACTATGCGCCGGTCGCCGAGGAGATGGGCCGCTCGTTCCTCGCCCCGCTGGTGTTCAACTGCAACGCCCCGGACACCGGGAACATGGAGGTCCTGCTCAAGTACGGCTCACAGGAGCAGAAGGACCGGTGGCTGGACCCGCTGCTCGACGGGAGGATCCGCAGCGCCTTCCTCATGACCGAGCCGGACGTGGCCTCCTCGGACGCCTCGAACATGGCCGCCACCGCCCGCATCGACGGTGACGAGGTCGTCCTCGACGGCCGGAAGTGGTGGTCCACGGGCGTCGGCCACCCGGACTGCAAGGTGGGCATCTTCATGGGCGTGTCCGATCCGGACGCGCACCGCTACCTGCGCCACTCGATGGTCCTGGTGCCGATGGACGCCCCCGGGGTCCGCGTCGAGCGCATGCTCACCGCCCAGGGGGTCTACGACGAACCGCTCGGCCACGGCGAGGTGACGCTGGAGGGCGTGCGGCTCCCGGTGTCCAGCATCATCGCCGGACCGGGCAGGGCCGCGGAGATCGCGCAGGGCCGACTGGGCCCGGGGCGCGTCCACCACTGCATGCGGTTGATCGGCCTGTCGGAGATGGCGCTGGACCTGGCCTGCCGCCGTGCCTCGGGTCGCGTCGCCTTCGGCAAGCCCATCGTCAACCTCGGCGGCAACCGTGAGCGTCTCGCCGAGGCGCGCATCGCGATCGACCAGGCGCGCCTGCTGGTCCAGCACGCAGCCTGGAAGCTCGACACCGAGGGACAGGCCGCAGTGGAGGTCAGTGCCATCAAGGCCGCCGTCCCGAAGATGGCGCAGCAGGTCATCGACATGGCCCTGCAGCTCCACGGTGGCGGCGGCATGAGCGACGACTTCCCCCTGGCCGGGGCGTACGCCACCGCGCGGTCGCTGCGACTGGCCGACGGCCCCGACGAGGTCCACCTCGGCGTCGTCGCCCGGGCCCTGCTCGCGCCCTACCGCGACGCCGCCACCACCGGTGGCACCGAGAAGACCGGGACGAACCGGTGACCGCCCGAGACGGCGCGCCCGACC
>NZ_JAALDT010000394.1:0-1212 GCF_014144995.1 Dietzia sp. DQ11-71
CCCGCCGGCACGCACGCCGACGACGGTGCCCCCGAGACCCCGCGGGACTTCGACGAGGACGCCCCCCCGGGCGTCTGGGGCCGCGTCGCCGCGCGCGTGGTCAAGCGCCCCGTGACGGTCCTCGTCTCCTGCGTCCTGCTCCTCGCCGTGCTGTCGCTCGGCCTGCTCGGCACCCGTATCGGCCTGAGCCAGACCGAGCAGTTCCGCACCCCCTCCGAGGCGGCCGCCGGGCTGGAGACCGCCGCCGAGCACTTCCCGGCCGGCGTCACCGACCCGGTCACCGTGCTCACCCGCACCGGCACCGAGGGAAAGATCACCGAGGCGGTCCGGGATGTGGAGGGTGTCGTGTCCGCCCGCCCGGCCGGCGAGTCCGGAACGGGATGGAGCCGCGTCACCGTGGTCCTCGACGCCGCGCCCGCGACCGACCGGTCGGAGGACAGCGTGATCGCGCTCCGCGAGGCCGTCGACACGGTCCCCGGTGCCGAGGCGCTGGTGGGCGGGTCGGTGGCCGAGGCCGTCGACACGTCCCAGGGCAACCTGCGTGACCTCACCCTGATCGCGCCGCTCATCCTGCTCGTGGTGTTCGTCGTCCTGGTTCTGGTCCTGCGGTCGGTCGTCGCGCCCCTGCTGGTCATGGCGGCGACCGTGCTCTCGTCGCTCGCCGCTCTCGGGCTCGGCACGTTCGTCACCACCCAGATCCTGGGCTTCCCCGGCCTGGACGTGTCGGTGCCGCTGTACAGCTTCCTGTTCCTGGTTGCCCTCGGCGTGGACTACTCGATCTTCCTCACCATCCGGGCCCGCCAGGAGGCCTCCACCCACGCCACCAGGGAGGCGATGGTCCGCGCCGTCGCGTTGACGGGCGGCGTCATCACCTCCGCCGGCATCGTGCTCGCCTCGGTGTTCGTGGTCCTCGGCGTCCTTCCGCTGATCGTGCTCACCCAGGTCGGCGTGATCGTCGCCCTCGGTGTCCTGCTCGACACCTTCGTCGTGCGCACCCTGGTCGTGCCCGCCCTGTTCACCCTCGTGGGGGACAAGGTGTGGTGGCCGGGTGACCCGCGAGGACAGACCCGCCGCGGCGCCACCGCAGGCTCGGCGTCCGACGACCCCGACCGCCGCACCGGCGACCACGGCGCCGGCCCCACCACGACCGAGGAGATCCACGCATGAGCACCACCTCCCGCACCAGCACCAGCTCCCGCCCCGGCCCGTCCC
>NZ_JAALDT010000395.1:0-2097 GCF_014144995.1 Dietzia sp. DQ11-71
ACACCGGGCCGCCCTGCAGGGATACATGAGCGGCACCGAGGAGGGCGTGACCGAATGGCTCCTCCATTGCTGTAGAGCCCTCGAGGCCGGCGCGCGCGAGGCCACCTCGATCGCCGACGCAGCCGGGGGCTAAGCGGAGCGCGCCGGTGGCCGAACGGGCCGGGCGCGCGCGAATGGCGGGCCGACCGGAGTCGACCCGCCAATTCACTGCGGTGCATCGAGAGATCCGGGTACCAAGCGTCCTGTGATCCGCCGTGTCGCCGGTCCGGGACAACCGTCGGTGACAGCTGGCGCGGACCCACGGCTGGTGTTGCCTCTCGGGCGTTATCCGTCGCGTGGGTTTCCGAATGTCGATGACGGTGAGGAGGGCGGGGGGCCGTGACTTCTCTTCCGTCCCGGTCCTGGCGTCTTCACCACCGTGCCCTGAGCATGCCGCCTGTGACCGGCCCGGGGCGATGGTGGGATCGCACAAGGAACACGGGAACTCGTGGGGGAGTCCGGCTATCGCCCGTGCCCGTCGCCGACGCCGATGATGAGGTGTTGCCGACGCACCGCACGGGCCCGCCCCGCCGCCGCGCGCACCCGATGGTGCGCGCTACCGCCCCGCGTGTCGCGCGGCCCGGACGAACGACACGGTGGCGGACCCCACGGCCAGGACGATGGCCGCCACCCCAACGATCGGCCCGGTCGCCCGTTCGAGCGTGGGCAGCAGCGGAGTGGGGTTCTCGAACGTCAGGATCGGCCAGCCCCGCTCCAGCGCCTCGCGCCGCAGTGCGCGGTCGGGGTTGATGACCGTCGGGTGGCCGACCATGTCGAGCATGGGCAGGTCGGTGGAGGAGTCCGAGTAGGCGTAGCTCGCCTCGAGGTCGTAACCGTAGCGCTCCGCGAACGCGCTGATCGCCTCCGCCTTGCCGGGACCCTGGCAGTAGAACTCGATCGATCCGCCGTAGCGGCCGTCAGCGTCCCGGTTCATCCGCGTGCCGGCGTAGTGGTCCACGCCGAGCATCCGGGCGATCGGCGCCACCAACTCCTCGCCCGAGGCGGACACGATCACCAGGTCGTGGCCCAGCGCGCGGTGCTCGGCGAGCAGGTCCTGGGCCTCGGCGTACACGGTCGGGGAGACGGTCTCCTTGAGTCCCTCGGTGACGATCCGCTCGACCTGCTCGGGCGACCACCCCTTGGTGGCGGTCGCCATGGCCTGACGCACCTTCTGCATCTGCTCGTCGTCGGCGTCGGACAGGCTGAACGCCAGCTGCGTATAGGCCAGATCGATCACCGACCGTCGCGACAGCAGTCCCTCGCCGAGGAACGACTTGTTGAACGCGAACACCGAGGAGGTCGCGATGATCGTCTTGTCCAGGTCGAAGAACGCAGCGACCCGGCGAGGGCGGTGCGACATCCTGGGGCCCGGTGGGCGTGGGGCGGACACGCCCCAACGATACGGTTCTTGTGCTGGCGACGCAGATGGGCGATACTGACGGTGCCCGTGATGGGCATCCCCCTAAGGTGCTCAGTTCATCCCCCCGAGAACTGACACTTCTGAGAGACCGCCGCACCCCCTGCCGCGGTCTCTCGCATTTCGCGGGCTCGGCTGTACCGGACAGCTGCCGACGCGCCCACCGCACAGTGCCCTCGCGAGCTTTCCCCGCGGCACGTTGTCCACAGCCCCGTCCCCCTCCACAGGCGGGCCGCCGTGGGCCTCCGCGGAGCGGTCGACGGGCGGGTGGATGCGCGAGGCTGAGCCCCGTGAACACGACTACGAGAGCGCGGTCCGTCGCGGTGGACGTCGCGGACCCCGATCTGGACGCCGACGTGCGTGCCGTCCTGGCCGCCCTCGCCCTGGACACGGACACCCGGGCCGGGAACCACTCCGAGGTGGTGGTCACCGATCGCGCGGACGCCGTGGTGGATACCGGTAGGTCACGCGTCGTGCGGGTGGGGTCTGACCGCGACCGGGGCGACGACGACGAGGTGGTCCGCCTGCCGTCCGGCACCGGCGATCTCGTGGGTGCGCTGCTCGCGCCGGTGCGTACGCGGTCGGGTCCGCTGATCGTGGTCGCCGGCGCGGTGGGCGGCTGCGGGGCCAGCACCCTCGCG
>NZ_JAALDT010000396.1:0-1667 GCF_014144995.1 Dietzia sp. DQ11-71
TGGCGTCCACCCGGACGCGCGCGCCGGGGCGGGCCTGGAGGACGGCGGCGACGCGGGCGACGTCGTCGACGAGCTGCTGCCCGGACTCGGCCACCTTGACCTTGACCGTCATACAGCCCGGGAAGCGGTCGAGGATCGCCGCGACGTCCCCGGCCGCGACCGCCGGGACCGTGGCGTTGACCGGGACCCGGGAACGCAGCGCCGGCGGCGGGCCCTGCCACGCAATCTCCAGCGCGGAGGCCAGCCAGTGGGCGGACTCGAGATCGTCGTACTCTCCGAACGGGCCGAACTCGCCCCACCCGGCGGGGCCCTCGATCAGCGCGACCTCACGTTCGGTGATGCCGCGAAACCGCACCCGCATCGGCAGTGCCACCACGTGCACGCGGGCGAGCAGATCGTCGATCGACTCGGGGCCCGGTACGGATGTCATGGCTCCACGCTAACGTCGAACCCATGACCGAGAGCAGCGCACCGCAGGACCAGGCCACCGGAAACCCGTTCGACCCGTCGCAGTGGCGGGAGGTCGAGGGCTTCCGGAACGGGGAGGACCTGACCGACCTGACCTATCACCGCCACGTGGGCGAGGGCCGGGTCAACGGGATCGTGCGGATCGCGTTCGACCGGCCCGACGTGCGCAACGCCTTCCGCCCGCACACCGTGGACGAGCTGTACCGGGTCTTCGACCACGCGCGCCGCTCCCCCGACGTCGGCACCATCCTGTTCACCGGCAACGGGCCCAGCTCGCGCGATGGCGGCTGGGCGTTCTGCTCGGGCGGCGACCAGCGGATCCGGGGCCGCTCGGGCTACCAGTACTCGACCGAGCACGACTCGGACGTCGCCGGCGCCACGGCCGACAAGGTCGACGAGGCGCGCGTCAAGGCCGAGGGCGGACGGCTGCACATCCTGGAGGTGCAGCGGCTCATCCGCACCATGCCGAAGGTCGTGATCTGCCTGGTCAACGGGTGGGCGGCCGGCGGCGGGCACTCGCTCCACGTGGTGAGCGACCTGACCCTGGCCTCCCGCGAGCACGCCCGGTTCAAGCAGACCGACGCCGACGTGGGGTCCTTCGACGCCGGCTACGGCAGTGCCTACCTGGCCAAGCAGGTGGGCCAGAAGTTCGCGCGCGAGATCTTCTTCCTCGGCCAGGCGTACACGGCCGAGGAGATGTTCCAGATGGGCGCGGTCAACCGCGTGGTGGATCACGCCGAGCTGGAGAACACCGCCATCGAGTGGGCGCGGCAGATCAACGGCAAGTCGCCCACCGCGCAGCGGATGCTCAAGTTCGCGTTCAACCTCACCGACGACGGCCTCATGGGCCAGCAGGTGTTCGCCGGCGAGGCCACGCGACTGGCGTACATGACCGACGAAGCCGTGGAGGGCCGGGATGCGTTCCTCGAGAAGCGCGAACCCAACTGGGACGACTACCCCTACTACTACTGACGGTCGGGGGCCTACCGGCCATGGCCGCCACCCGCGAACTGCGCACCCTGCCCGTCTCCGGCGGCGCGGCGGTCGCCGAGGTGTTCCCTGCGCTGGCGCAGATGCTCGCCGACCGCGGGCCGGCGCTGCTGCCGGTGCCGGCCGACGACCCGGTGCGCTCCCGGATCCTCGTCGACAGCCAGCGCCCCCATCCGGACGGCCACGTGGCGATCGACTCCTCGGGGATG
>NZ_JAALDT010000397.1:0-1432 GCF_014144995.1 Dietzia sp. DQ11-71
GCGCGCGCCAGCTCGAGCTGGCCGACGCTGGCCGCGGCCTGCTTCGCGGACAGGGTGCCGGGGCGGGTGGTCATCCCCAGTGGCGCCATGCCGGCGCCGATTGCACCGGAGGAGACGACGAAGACGTCCGACCCCGCGGCCATCCGCGACTGGCAGACGTCGGCGAGTGCGTCGAGTTCGGCCCGCCGGATCCCGCCGTGGAAACTGGTGATGGCCGACGAGCCGATCTTGACCACCACGCGGCGGGCCGCGCCGATACGACGGCGCAACTCCCGCTCCGTGGTCACTCCAGGATCTCCTCGTCCGGGTCGATCAGGCCGCGGCGCACCCGCTTGCGGTACTTGCGCTCGGTGGCGCCGATCCGCTCGTCGGACTCGAGCCGGATGTCGGTGCCACGCCCGGTGCGCATGAGGTCGACGCCGGCCGGGGTCTGCGGCTCCCACTCGAACGAGACGTCACCGATGGTGACGGTGCAGCCCTCCGTGGCGCCGGCCTTGATGAGCGCCTCCTCGACCCCGATCCGGGCCAGCCGGTCGGCGAGGAAGCCCACGGCCTCGTCGTTGTCGAACTCGGTCTGACGGATCCACCGCTCGGGCTTGGCCCCGGTGACGATGAACGCGCCGCGGTCGGCGGGATCCGGGCGGACGCGGAACTCCTCGACGTCCACCGCCTTGGGGCGGATGACGATCCGCTCGGGCGCGGCGGGCGGGTTGGCCTTACGGTGCGCCTTGATCAACTCGTACAGGCCGTACCGCAGCTCGTCCAACCCCTTGTGGGCCACCGCGGAGATCGCATAGACCGGCCACCCCTTGGCCTCGAAGTGCTCGCGCACCATCTCCGCCATGTCGGCGGCGTCCGGCACGTCGATCTTGTTGAGCACGACCACGCGGGGGCGGTCTGCCAGGTCGCCGACCCCGGCGTCGGTGAGTTCGGACCGGTAGGCGGCGAGCTCGGCCTCGAGGGCGACCACGTCGGAGATCGGGTCCCGGTCGGACTCGAGGTTCGCGCAGTCCACCACGTGGGCCAGCACGGCGGTGCGCTCGATGTGACGCAGGAAGTCCAGACCCAGGCCCCGGCCCTCGCTGGCCCCGGGGATGAGGCCGGGGACGTCGGCGATGGTGAAGGTGTCGTCGCCGACCGAGACCACGCCGAGGTTGGGTGCCAGGGTGGTGAAGGGGTAGTCGGCGATCTTGGGCTTGGCCGCCGAGAGAACCGAGACCAGGGAGGACTTCCCGGCGGACGGGAAGCCCACCAGTCCGACGTCGGCCATGGACTTGAGCTCGAGCGTGAGATCGCGGACCTCGCCGGGCTCGCCGAGCAGCGCGAAGCCGGGGGCCTTGCGGGCCCGGGATGCCAGGGCGGCGTTGCCCAGCCCGCCCTTGCCACCCTCGGCGGCGACGAAGCGGGTGCCGACGCCGGTGAGGTCGGCCAG
>NZ_JAALDT010000398.1:0-6819 GCF_014144995.1 Dietzia sp. DQ11-71
GCTGTCCGGCCGGGTGTCGTGGGTGGAGGCGGACCTCTCGGCTTGGGAGCCTCCGGCGCGGTACGACCTGGTCACCACCCATTACGCCCACCCGGCGATTCCGCAGCTGGACTTCTACGAGCGGCTCGCCAGCTGGGTCGCCCCTCGCGGCACGCTGCTCATCGTCGGGCACCTGAACGACGCCGGGCATGGGCGGCACGGCGGGCACGTGACCCACGCCGGGCACGATCGCGGCGCCCATCCGCCGGCAGAGGCCGGTGTCACCGCGGCGTCCGTCACCGCGCGGCTCGAGGCCGACCGGTGGGAGATCGTCACCGCCGAGGAGGCCTCGCGCGAGATGCCGGGCCACGGCGGCGCGCCCGTGACGGTCCACGACGTCGTCGTCACAGCCACCAGGAGGCCCTGAGGCGGTGGGTCGCGGCGTGTGGCCGACCCGCGCGACGGTGGCGAAGGTAGTTCTTATACATGGCCAGTGTCATCCCCGCTCACCCCGTCTACGGACATCCCACCGAGGAGAAGGTGGTCGACCTCCTCCGCGACCAGCTCTCCGACGACAGCCTGATCGTCGTGGGTCAGCGGGTGTCCACATACGAGAAGGAACACGAGGTCGACATCCTCGTGGCGATGCCCGGCGCGGGGATCGTGGCGATCGAGGTCAAGGCCGGGCAGATCGCGATCGAGGACGGCCGGTGGGTGCAGGGCAGCGGCACCCGGAAGGTCACCATCGACCCGGTCACCCAGTGCCGCGACGCCCTCTACGCGCTGCGCGGGTACGTCAGTGAGGATCCGCGGTGGCCGGATCAGCTCCAGCGCTGGACCCACATGCTGGTGTTCCCGAACGCCTCGATCCCCGCCGATTTCGCCAGGCCGGAGATCCCGCGCGACCGGATCGTGGACCGCGACCAGCTCGACGAACTCGCGATGATCGCCTTCCGGTTGGCCCGTGAGTCGGGTCCCACCGACCGCCCGTTCCTGTCCGCGGACACCGTCGACCGGCTGTCCGAGATCCTCGGAGGTCGGGGGCTACCCCAGCGCGACGTCGTGGCTCGCGCGGCCGAGAACGCCGACATCGCCGACGCGCTCACCCGTGAACAGTCGGTGCTCCTGCGGGCGGTCGACGCCCTGCCGCGGGTGGAGATCCGGGGCGGCGCCGGTAGCGGGAAGACCTATCTGGCGCTGGAACAGGCCCGACGGTTGTCGAGGGACGGGCAGCGCGTCGCACTGATCTGCTACTCGCACGGGCTGGCCAGCTATCTCAAACGGGTCACCGGCGGATGGAAGCGGCGGGAGCGACCCGCGTACGTCGGCGAGTTCCACGCCCTGGGCGTCGAGTGGGGCGCGCCGGTGGGCCCGGACGAGCGGATTCGGTCCACGGAATCGGTGCGGTGGTGGGAGGAGGATCTGCCCGGGTTGATGTCCGACCTGGCAGACGAACTGCCCGACGGCAGGCGCTTCGACGCCGTGATCGTCGACGAGGCCCAGGACTTCGCCGACAGTTGGTGGCAGCCGGTCGTCGGAGCGCTGCGTGACAGGGAGAACGGTCGGCTCATGATCGTCGGCGACGCGGGCCAGAGTGTGTTCGAGCGTGCCGGCCGTCCGCCCGTGGACCTCGTACCGCTCGTGCTGGACCACAACCTGCGCAATACGCGGCAGATCGCCAGCGCGTTCATGCCGCTGGTGGGTCAGCGCATGGAGTTGCGCGGCGGCACAGGTCCCGCCGTCCGGTACGTGGAGGTGCCGGAGGGCGCCGATCCCGTCGCGGTGGGAGACGACGAGGCGATGCGACTGCTCGATGAGGGGTGGGAGCCCCGCGATGTGGCGTTGTTGACCATCGGCTCGCGTCACCCCATGCAGGTCGAGCTCCAGGAGGACGGCAACGACGCCTACTGGGAGACGTTCTGGGACGGCGAGGACATCTTCTACGGTCACGTCCTCGGCTTCAAGGGTCTCGAACGACGTGCCGTGGTCCTGGTGTGCAACAGCTACGAGGGCATCGACCGCCTCCGCGAGCGCATCTACGTGGGACTGTCACGGGCGACGGACGTACTCCTGGTGGTGGGGGACCCGTCGGTGTGATGGGCGAAATCCATAGGGGAGAGGAGTTGTCGGGAAGTCTGACAGGAGGGGCCACTGCCCTGCATCATTATTCCTGGACTGACGTACAGAATGACCCGAGATCACCACCGAGGACGGCCAGATGAAACTAGGTAAGGACCTCCAGCAGCAGATCGCGGTGTTCGGGGAGGCCGGAAGCGGCAAAACCGTCCTGCTCTCGTCGTTCTACGGCGCCACCCAGGAACCGGACTTCATCGAGAAGAACCACTTCAACGTCGTCGCCGATGACCAAGGCGAGGGGCAGAGACTCCATCGCCTCTATCTGGCCATGCGGGATTCGACAAGGCTTCCCGCCCTTAACCGGTTCAAGGGCGCAAGTCACGGGTTCACCATCCATCTCAAGGCCCCGACCGGGGGTCACAAGGGACGGACGGGGAAAATCGAGGGACTGCACCTGATCTGGCACGACTACCCGGGTGAGTGGTTCGAGAGTTCCCCGGACGGGGTCGAGGAACAGAAGCGGCGCCTGTCGATGTTCCGTTCCCTGCTCGGCTCCGATGTGGCCCTCTTGTTGGTCGACGCCCAGCGTCTGATCGACAACGCGGGCGAGGAGGAGCGTTATCTCAAGTTGCTCTTCACCAACTTTCGGAACAGCATCCTCGGGCTCAAGGACGGATTGCTTTCCGACGGAAGGCCGCTGACGGGATTCCCGCGGATCTGGATCATCGCCCTGTCCAAGGCGGATCTGCTCCCCGACACCGACGTCTACAGGTTCCGTGACCTGGTCATCGAGAAGGCCGCCGGAGAGATCGGGCAACTCCGCGAGGTATTGCGTTCACTGGTCGTCGAGAGTGAAGCGCTCGACATCGGTCAGGACTTTCTCCTGCTTTCGTCGGCGAGGTTCGAGCCCGACAGGATCGACTTGTCGGAGCGCAAGGGTGTGGACCTGATCCTCCCGGTCGCCTCCGTACTCCCGCTCGAGCGATTCGCACGGTGGGCGAGCAACTTCGATATCCCCGGCAAGGTGCTCGAGGTGATGCTGAGAGGAGCAGGCCCGGTGCTCGCCCGAGTCCTTCTGAGGTCGAAGGTCTCGAGGCCGATGAACATCGTCGCGAGGTTTGTGGGGACCGAGGTCGTCGTGGAAGTAGCCGTGACGGCGGCGGACAAGGTCAGAGACCTCAACGAGCGTTACCGGGCGAAGGGCGACGCCGTCGGCGTCACGCTGAGCCAGTTCAGATTGGATCTCCAGAACGCCGAAACGGAACACGTCTTGATTCGGAGCAAGGCGTGAGCCTGATCTGGGCGACTCGCGGTCGGCACTGGGGATTCCGGTTCGTGTACGGCGGGGGGTATGCGGACCCACTGATCGAGTACGACAAGGTCTTCAAGACGGCCGGTCCGGAGGACGAGCTCTTCATGCCGTCGGGCGCTCGGGCGGCGCTGCGTTTCCCGGATCCGCTCGGCCGAACGGACCGTGCGGGCCGGGTGATTCCCCACGAGTTCGTGCTCGATTCGGCGATTGCATGTGATGTGGATGAAGCAAGGGCGGCGGTATGGCCGTTGATCGCTGATTACTACGCGACCATCTGGGATGTGGAAATGCCTCCGACGCCACAGTGATCGGACCCGCAAGGGCGGTCGTGACCCCTGGGCGCCTCCGCCCCGACCTCGCGGGGAGGTCGGGGCGGAGGCGCCCGACGGCGGGGCGTCCGCGCGGGAAGTCAGCTCCCGAGGTCCGTCTCGCCCTCGACGATCTCGGCCTGTTCGGCCCTCCGGTCGCCGTGCGTGACGGCGATCTTGCGAGGCTGGGCCTCTTCGGCCACCGGGATCACCAGGCGGAGCACTCCGTCGGTGTAGTCCGCCTCGATCTTGTCCGTCGCCAGGCCCTTGCCCATCGCGAGCTGCCGGGCGAAGGTGCCCGCCTGTCGCTCGTGCATGAGCCACTGGGCGTCGCCCTCCGCGGGAGCGCGACGCTCGGCGCGGACTGTGAGGGTGCGGTCCTCCACGTCGATGTCGATGGTGGAGGGATCGACCCCCGGCATGTCGATGAGCCCGACGAAGCGATCGCCCTCCTTGTAGAGGTCCATCGGCAGGGAAGTCGAGGCGGTGGCGCTGCGGAGCCCCTCGCCCAGGAGGCGGTCGAGCTCACGGAACGGATCGAAACGGGTGCTGGTGGCCATGATGGTCTCCTTCAGGACTGGTCGGGGCGCTCCCGGCATCTCCGGGTCGCACTCGGTTCAACCGCGGGTCGTAGTTGAGTATTCCCGACTCAGGTCAGATTTCTTGATTGAGTCCTCTGGGCTCAACCCACTGGGAGGGCGGGCAGTGCCGGAAGCAGATCGGCGACCGAACCGGTGTCGATCCCGAGGCCCTCGAGCGAACCGAGCAGGGCGCCCGGGTCGAGCAGGCCGCCGTCCTCGTCGTCGTCACCCTCCAGGCACTCCCCGGGCGCGGCGACGGCCGTGCGGAGGCCGGCACCGTCGGCGGCGGCGTCGTCGGCCCACAGGAATCGGACCCGCTCGGCGATTCCCGGAGCGTCACCGACGGTGCACTCGACGGTCTCGCGGTGGGCGGCGAAGCCCTCGTTGGCGAGGTTGGCCATCCCGGCCGGGCGGGCGTAGAGAGTGCCGTCGGTGACGAACCCGGTCCCGTCGAAGGTCATCTCGATCGAGCGCCCCTCGCAGACCTCGTCGCAGAGGACCCGGAGGGTGCCGGACGTTTCGTCGTGATCGAGCGCCATCACACCCTGGAACGGCGACGTGAAGGTCTGCAACTCCGTGACCGCTCCGGCCTCGCCGAACTGGACGAAATGGACCTTGCCCGTGCCCTCGACACCCACGGCGAACGCACCTCCCCATGCTTCGGGGAGGAACTCAATGGCTTCGAGGCCGCCGTTCGCGCCGACCTGCCCGGTGAGGGAGGAGAGGGGGTACTCATCGGTGGCGGCGAGCGTGCCGGAGTCGCGGTCGGCGGGGAGGTCGAAGCGCAGGACCGACGGGCGACTGGTGCCGCCGGCGTTGTTGTTGCGCTCGGTGGCCACGTAGATCGCGCCGTCCGAGCCCACGGTCACGCCCTCGGCGTCGGGCAGCCCCGAGCCGTCGGGGTACCGGAGCACGAAGGTCCGCGAGAGCGAGTACGTGCCGGCTGCGCGGTCGTAGTCGAGGACGTAGAGCGTGCCGGTGCCGTTGTTCACGACGTACGCGGTGCCGTCGGCCGCGATGTCGACCCCGGACATGTCGTCCTCGGCGAAATCGCCACCGAGGGCGGCCGGGGAGACGGTCAGGGGGTCGAAGGGCCACAGAGACGTCACGATCGGCTCCTGCGCGACCGCCGCGACATTCCGCGCGTCGCGGGTGGACTCGCCGGTGACGGCGAAGTCGCCCGTCATGTCGGGGATGCGACCCCAGGTGACGGCCGCGTGGCCGGACCAGGTGGTGGAATCGACCAGGTTGCCGTCGGCGTCGCGCAGGGTCACCGAGTCGTTCCCGCCCAGCCCGAAGTAATCCGGGTCCACGTCCGTGTAGAAGGACCGGTAACCGCCGGACTCAATGGTGGTACCGGAGGGGAACACGAACGGGTCGTGCGTGGGGTCGCCGTCGATGAGCGTCCAGCCGGAGATGTCGAGGTCCTGATCGGTGTCGAGGTTGGCGAGCTCGACCCAGTCACCGACCGGGTCGCCGTTGGACTCGACCTCGTTGATGACGATGTCCGCGGCGGTCGCCGCGGGTGCGGGTGCGGCGGCGGAGACCGTGGGCAGTCCGACCGTTGCACCGGCGGCGAGGAGTGTCGAGAGGACACCGGAGAGGAGGGTGCGTGAGCGCATGTGTGGCCTTTCCTGGGCTTCAGGCGCGGGTGAGTGACCACGGAACCGTACGAGTGTCCCGTGCCCGGGGGCTTGCCGGATCATGGCGGGGAGCTGAACACTCCCTGACAGGCCGTTCCCGAACGTGGGGCGGTCGGCCCGATATTCCCTCGTCAAACCGGGATCCCTCGATAAACTCACCTTCAGATTAGGATCCTGCGACTGCCGGATCCGGTGACAGGGAGCTGCGACATGACACAGAATCCTCCCCCCGGATGGGACGGGCCGCCCACGTCGGAGTTCAGGGCCGTCCAGCAGCCAGGGCACGGACCGGGCGGGTACGGTGCCGGCGGCTACGGATCGAGCGGCTACGGGGACTACGGCGCCCCGCCACGTAAGCAGGGGATGTCCCCGGTCGCGATCGTGGCCCTGACCGTCGGTGCCATGCTCCTGATCGGGCTGGTCATCGCCACGGTCTTCCTGGTGGTGCCGAGGTTCACACAGGACTCGGCAGCGCCGGTGACCTCCACCGTCTCGGTGACAGCCACCGCGCCGGAGTCCCCGGCCCAGCCCACCGTCCAACCCGCTCGACCCGCTCAACCGGCGCAACCGGCGCGACCGGCGTCGCCGTCCGGCGCGTATGAATGCTCCAACGCGGAAGACGGTGCCTACTCGCGATCGGCTGTGGGTTCGAACGCCACCTCCTGCGAGTTCGCCCTGTCCGTGTGGGCGGAATACCTGCTGGCGGGTGGCAACGGCGCGCCGATGGTCCTGGACGCCTACAGTCCGGTGACCGGCGAGGTGTACACCATGTCGTGTTCCGGTCGAGACGTGGTGACCTGCACCGGCGGCAACAACGCCGTGGTCTACATCTACTGATGGTGCCGCTGCGCTGGAGGCGCGCGGTCGTGGCGGCCACGGCCGCGACAGCGGCCGCGGCGGGGGCCTGCTCCCCCCTCGGC